>NZ_LZMK01000223.1:0-17325 GCF_001665865.1 Nocardia sp. 852002-20019_SCH5090214
AGGCGGTGCGGTCGGGGGTGAGTGTCGCGCCGCGTTCGGTGTCGGTGATCGGTGCGGCGGATTCGGTGTCGAGGGCGGTTGAGGTAGCCGCGGGCGGGTGCGGGGCCGGCGAGGTAGAGCTCGCCGACCACGCCGGCGGGGACGGGATGCAGGCGGGTGTCGAGGATCAAGGCTTGCATGCCGGGTAGTGGGGTGCCGATGGTGGGCCGGTCCCCCGCGTTCAGGGCCCGGGTGGCGGTGGCGAGGATGGTGGTTTCGGTGGGTCCGTAGAGGATGCGGAATTCGCGGGTGCCGCGGCGGTCGGTGCCTGCCCAGCGTTTGACGAGTTCGGCGGGGACTTCTTCGCCGCCGGACAGCACCAGTTGCAGGTCGTCGAGTCCGGTGGGGTCGACGGAGGCGAGGGCGGCGGGGGTGACGAAGGCGTGGGTGACGTGCTGGGTGCGCAGCAGGTCGGCGAGGTCCTCGCCGCCGTAGGTTCCGGTGGGTGCGATGACGAGGGTGGCGGCGCCGGCGGTGGCGAACAGGATCTCCATCAGTGCGGCGTCGAAGGACGGTGAGGCGAAGTGCAGGAATCGGGAGCCGGGTTCGATGTGGTAGTCGGCGCGTTGGGTGGCGATGAGGTCGGCGATGCCGGTGTGGGTGACGGCGACGCCTTTGGGGCGTCCGGTGGATCCGGAGGTGAAGACCACGTAGGCGGTGTCGGTGGCGCGCAGCGGCCGCAGCCGGTCGTGGTCGTCGAGGGGGCTGTCGGGGCGGGTGTGCAGGTGTGCGGTGGTTTCGGGTGCGTCGAGGATGATCCAGTCGGCGGTGTCGGGTAGTGCGGGGCGTGCGGTGGTGACGGTGATGCCCAGTGCGGCAGCCGAATCGGTGATCATGTGGTCGATGCGGTGGGCCGGGTAGGCGGGGTCGACGGGGACGTAGGTGGCGCCGGTTTTCACCACGGCCCACCAGATGAGCACGGATTCGGCGGAGCGGGGCGCGGCGGCCAGGACGGGGATTTCGGGTCCGGCGCCGTGTTCGATGAGCAGCCGGGCCAGGCGGTTGGAGCGCTGGTCGAGTTCGGTGTAGGTGAGGCCGGTGTCGCCGGTGCGGACGGCGAGGCCGTCGGGGTTGCGGCGCACGGCGTCGGCGAATACGTCGGGCAGCAGTGGTGATTCGGGGGTGGGTGCGGTGCGTGGGCCGATGCTGGTGAGCAGGGCGTGGTGTTCGCGGGGGTGCAGCCAGTCGATGTCGCCGACGGGTGTGTCGGGGCTGGTGGCGACGGTGTCGAGGATCCGCAGCAGTCGCTGGACGAAGCTGGTGACGGTGTCGGGGTCGAACAGGTCGCGGGCGTACATCATCATGCCGGACAGGCCTTGGGCGGCACCGGTTTCGGTGCTGGTGTCGGAGATGACGAGCTGGAGGTCGAATTGGCTTGTGCCGGTGTCGACGTCGGCGCGGGAGACGGCGACGTCGGGCAGGGCGATGTCGATGGCGCCGGTGTTCTGGAAGGCGAGCACCACTTGGAACAGGGGGTGCGCGGCGGTGGTGCGGTGCGGGTTGAGTTCTTCGACGATGCGTTCGAAGGGGACGTCGGCGTGGTCGAGGGCGTGCAGGTCGGTGTCGCGGGTGCGGGCCAGCAGTTGGGTGAACGGTTCGCTGCGGTCGATGGGTGTGCGCAGGGCGAGGGTGTTGACGAACATGCCGACGAGGTCGTCGAGGCCGGGTTCGCCGCGGCCGGCGACGGGGGTGCCGATGACGATGTCGTCGGTGTCGGCGAGCCGCCCGAGCAGCACTGCGAGTGCGGCGTGGACGACCATGAACAGGGAGGTGCCGTGGTCGCGGGCCACTGTCTGCAGTTGCCGGTGCAGGGGTGCGGGGATGTCGAGGGGGACGCGGCCGCCGGTGAGGGTGGCGACGGTGGGGCGGGGCCGGTCGGTGGGCAGGTCGAGCAGGTCGGGTACCCGGTCGAGGGTGGTGCGCCAGTAGTCGAGCTGGGTGGACATCAGCGAGGTGGGGTCGTCGGCGGCGCCGAGGATGCGGCGTTGCCACAGCGCGAAGTCGGCGTACTGCACCGGCAGGGGCTGCCACTGCGGGGGTTGTCCGGTGTGGCGGGCGGCGTAGGCGGTCATGACGTCGCGGGCCAGCGGGCCCATGGATTGTCCGTCGCCGGCGATGTGGTGCACGACCAGGACGAGCATGTACTGACCGGTGTCGTCGGTGTCGGTGGTGATGTCGAACAGGGCGACGCGGATCGGTACCTGGGTGGCGACGTCGAAGCCGCGGCGCACGAATTCGGTAAGCAGATGTGGGAGGGTGTCGCGGGCGGGGTGGCCGGTTTCGAGGGTGATCGGTGCCCGGTCGAGGATGAGCTGGCGTGGTTCGCCGTCGGTTTCGGGGTAGATGGTGCGCAGTACTTCGTGGCGGGCGATGACGTCGTCGAGGGCGGCGCTCAGTGCGGTGGTGTCGAGGCGCCCGGACAGGTGCAGCATGACGGGGATGTTGTAGGCGGCCGATTCGGGTTCGAACCGGTTGAGGAACCACATGCGTTGCTGGGCCAGCGACAGCGGCAGCGGTTCGGGGCGCTCCCCTGCGGTGAGCGGGAGGCGGGCGGTGCCGTGCAGGGTGCGGGCGCGGCGGGCGAGGGCGGCGACGGTGGGTTCTTCGAAGATGGTGCGCACGGGGATGCGCACGTCGAGGGCGGCGCCGATGCGGGCGGCGACGAGGGCGGCGCTGAGCGAGTCGCCGCCGAGGGCGAAGAAGTCGTCGTCGGCGCCGACGTGTTCGGCGTCGAGGACCTGTTCGTAGGCGCGGGCGACGACGTCTTCCTGCCAGGTGGTGGGTGCGCGGAAGGCGCGGGCGCTGGCGGGTGGCCGGGGTAGTCGGTCGCGGTCGAGTTTGCCGGTCGGGGTGAGCGGCACCTCGTCGAGGATCATGACGGCGGCGGGCACCATGTAGGGCGGAAGTGCCTGGGCGAGTGCGGTTTTCAGGTCGGTGTCGGAGAGGGTGGCGCCGGCGGCGGGGGTCACGTAGGACACGAGGGTGGTGGGGCGGCCGTCGTCGGTGCGTGGGACGGTGACGGCGAAGGCGACGCCGGGGTGGGCGGCGAGGGCGGCGTCGATTTCGGCGAGTTCGATGCGGTAGCCGCGGACTTTGACCTGGAAGTCGTTGCGTCCCACGAATTCCAGGTCGCCGCCGGTGGTGCGGCGCACGATGTCGCCGGTGCGGTACATGCGGGTGCCGGGTGCGCCGAACGGGCAGGCGACGAATCGGGTCGCGGTCAGTGCGGTGCGGTCTTTGTAGCCGTCGGCGAGTCCGGGGCCGAGCAGGTACAGCTCCCCCGCGACGCCGTGCGGGACGGGCCGCAGCCAGGTGTCGAGGACGGTGGTGGTGACGGGGCCGGCGGGGGCGCCGATGGTGATCGGTGCGCCCGGGGTCAGCGGTGCGCTCGCGGTGGCCCAGATGGTGGATTCGGTGGGTCCGTAGAGGTTGACCATGGTGCGTCCGGGTGCCCACCGGTCGACCAGTTCGGGGCCGACGGGTTCGCCGGCGGTGGCCAGTACCCGCAGGGTGTCGACGTGGTCGCCGGGGATCGTCGCCAGCGCCGACGGTGTCAGCACGGCGTGCGAGATGTGTTCGCGCTGAATCAGTTTCGCCAGTTCGGGCCCGCCGTACACGTCGGGCGGGGAGACGACGAGCCGGCCGCCCGCGCCGTGGGCCAGGAGCAGTTCGAAGATCGAGGCGTCGAAGCTGGGTGAGGCGACCTGCAGCACCGCGGAGTCGGCGGTGACGCCGAGGATGCGCTGCTGGGCGGCGACGAGGTCGGTGAGGCCGCGGTGGGTGACGAGCACGCCTTTGGGTGTTCCGGTGGATCCGGAGGTGTAGATGAGGTAGGCGGTGCGGTCGGGGGTGAGTGTCGCGCCGCGTTCGGTGTCGGTGATCGGTGCGGCGGATTCGGTGTCGAGGGCGTGGACGGTGTCGGGGTCGTCGAGGACGAGCCGGTCGATGTGCCGGTGCGGGTGGATCGTGCCGGTGTCGGCGTTGCCGGTGTGGGTGATGCCGAGGGTGGCGCCGGAGTCGTCGAGCAGGAAGGCGATGCGGTCGGCGGGCAGGCGGGGGTCGATGGGCACGAACGCGGCGCCGGTTTTCGCGGCTGCCCACACGGTGACGACGGCGTCGAGGGAGCGTGGCAGGGCGCTGGCGAGCACGGTGTGCGGGGTGAGGCCGCGGTGCAGCAGCAGCCGGGCCAGCCGGTTGGATCGCTGGTCGAGGTCGCGGTAGGTGAGGGTGTCGGTGCCGCAGGTGGCGGCGACGGCGTCGGGGTGGGTGGCGGCGGTGGCGGTGAGGATGTCGTCGAAGGTTCGCGGCCGGCGGTGCGCGCGGGCCGGGTGGACGGGTTCGGTGTCGTCGGCGGCGGTGAGCCGTGCCAGCGGGGTGGCCGGGTCGTCGGCGATGTGGTGCAGGAGTGCGACGAACCGGTCGAGGATCCACTGTGCGCGGTGGGTGTCGAATTCGTCGTCGAGGTAGCGCAGGGTGATGCGCAGTCCCGGTGCCGCGGCCGGGTCGGTGTGGGTGGTGTCGGTGTGTGCGGTGTCGTCGGATTCGGGGGCGACGACGAGGCTGAGCGGGTAGGGGGTGGCGTCGACGCCGGTGATGTCGTCGATGTGCAGGCCCGCGGCGTCGACGAGGTGCTGCAGGGCGGGCCGGTCGACGGGGAAGGACTGGAAGGCGACGGCGGTGTCGAACAGGGCTGTCATTCCGAGGGCGCGGTGGATGTCTGCCAGTCCGATGTGGTGGTGGTCGAGCATGCGGGCCTGGTGTTGCTGGATGCGGGTCAGCAGCTGCTCGACGGTGTGGGTGGGGTCGAGGGGCACGCGCACGGGGACGGTGTTGAGGAACATGCCGAGGGTGCGGTCGACCTGCGGGAGTTCGGGGGGCCGGCCGGAGACGGCTGATCCGAAGATCACGTCGGTGTCGCCGGTCAGTTCGCGCAGGGTCAGCGCCCATGCCGCGGCGACGGCGGTGTTGACGGTGACGGCCGCGTCGGCGGCGACGCGGCGCAGGTCGGCGGCCCGGTGGGCGGGTAGCAGGGTGTCGATTTCGCCGGCGGAGGTGTCGCGGTGGGCGGCGTCGGCGCGGGCGACGCGGGTGGGTGATTCGACGTCGGCGTATTCGTCGGTCCAGGCGGCGGTGGAGGCGGCGAGGTCTTGGCGGTGCAGCCAGGCCAGGTAGTCGCGGTAGCTGGGTGCGGGTTCGGCGGTGTCGATGTGGGCGGGGGTGCTGTAGTCGGCGAGCAGTTCGCTCATCAGCAGCGGCATGGACCAGCCGTCGAGGATCACGTGGTGGTTGGTGACGAGCAGCCGGTAGCGGTCGGGGCGCACGGTGATCAGGGTGAATCGGATCAGCGGCGGCGCCGACAGGTCGAACCCTTCGGCGGCGTCGTCGGCGGCGACCTGATCGAGGCCGGCGTTGTCGGCGCCGGAGGTGAGGTCGATGTGCCGGAAGCGGACGGGGGCGTGGCCGAGCACGATCTGGCAGGGTCCGGCGCTGGTGTCGGTGAAGGCGGCGCGCAGGATGTCGTGGCGGTCGACGAGGGCTTGGGCGGCGCGGCGCAGGCGTTCGGCGTCGACGGTGCCGGTGAAGCCGATCGCGGTTTGCACGGTGTAGTTGTCGCCGGCGCCGGGGTTGTAGGTGGAGTGGAATCGGATTCCGGCCTGCATCGGCGACAGCGGCCACACGTCGGCCAGGTCCGGGTAGCGGTGGTCGAGCCGTTCGACGTCGGCGGCGGTCAGCTCGACCAGCGGGAAGTCCGATGGGCGCGGGGGGCGGCCTTCGGCGCGGTGGGCCGGTTCACGGGTCGGCGACGGGTCGGCGGCGACGGTGCCGCCGACCAGTTCCGCCAGTGCGGCAACGGTTTTGGCTTCGAAGACGTCGCGCGGGGTGAGGGTGAGCCCGGCCGAGCGGGCCAATGCCACCAGCCGCATGGATACGATGCTGTCGCCGCCGAGGGTGAAGAAGTTGCTGTCGGCGTACACGGTGTCCAGGTGCAGGACTTCGGCGAACAGTTTCGCCATGAGCTGTTCGTCGGCGGTGGCCGGCGCCCGTCCGGCGGTCTCCTCGGATCGGAAGTCCAGTTCGCGCAACGCTTTCCGGTCGATCTTGCCGACCGGGGTGCGGGGCATGTCCGCCAGTTCCACGATGGCGGCGGGGTTCATGTAGTGGGCCAGTTCGCGTTCCAGGTCGGTGTGCAGCGCGGCCGGGTCGAGGGTGGCCCCCGGTGCGGCGACGACGTAGGACACCAGCACGGGTTCGCCGGCGGGTCCGGGGCGGTCGACGGTGGCGGCGACGGCCACGGTGTCGTGGCGGGCCAGGCGGGCGTCGATCTCCCCCGGTTCGATGCGCAGGCCGTGGATTTTGACCTGCTGGTCGCTGCGGCCCAGGTATTCCAGTTGCGGTCCGCGGGAGGTGTGCAGCCAGCGCACGCTGTCACCGGTGCGGTAGATCCGTTCTCCGCGAGCCGATTCCGGGTCGGCGACGAAGCGGGCCGCGGTGGTGGCGGGTCGGTCGAGGTAGCCGCGGGCCAGGGCGGGGCCGCGCACATACAGTTCGCCGGCGACGCCGGCGGGGACCGGCCGCAGCCACATGTCGCGCACGGTCACCGACAGTCCGGGGATCGGGGTGCCGATGGTGACGGGTTGCCCGGGTGTGAGGGCGTCGGATCCGGTGGCCCACACGGTGCATTCGGTGGGGCCGTAGTGGTTCATCAGCCGCCGCCCGGGCGCCCAGCGGGTGACGAGGTCGGCTGCGGTGGCCTCCCCGACGACCGCGATCGTCGTCAGTGCGGGCAGCTGCGCGGGGTCCATCGTGTTGAGCACCGACGGGGTGATGATGGCATGGGTCACCCGTTGGGCGCGCAGCAGTTCCTCGAGTGCGGCGCCGCCGTAGACGTCGGGCGGTGCGATCACCAGGCAGGCGCCGTGGCCGTGGGCGAGCAGCAGTTCCGACAGGCAGGCGTCGAATCCCGGTGAGGCGACCTGCAAGACGGCCGAGGTGGTGTTCACGCCGAACGCGTCGGCGTGGGCGGCGGCCAGGCCGGCGAGGCCGCGGTGGGTCAGGTGCACGGCTTTGGGGGTTCCGGTCGATCCGGAGGTGTAGATCAGGTAGGCGGCGTGGTCGAGCCGCAGCTCGTCGGGCGCGGCGGTGGTGTCGGGTTCGGCGGGCAGGTCGGTGTCGGCGAGGGTCCAGTCGACGGTGGCGGGAAGCCCCTGTGTGAGGGCGCGGGTGGTGACGCCGAGGGCGGCGCCCGAATCGGCGAGCAGTTCGGCGAGGCGTTCGCCGGGGTTGGCCGGATCCAGTGGCAGGAACGCCGCGCCGGTTTCGGCGACCGCCCAGATCGCGACGGCCAGCTCGATCGAACGCGGAACGACCACGGCGACAACGGTTTCCGGGCGTGCGCCGCGGGTGAGTAGCCGTTGCGCGAGCCGGTGCGCCCGCGCGGCGAGTGCCCGATAGGTGAGCGTGGTGGTTCCCGACCGCACGGCCACCGCGTCCGGGTGGGTGCGGGCGGTGTCGGTGAGGATGTCGCGCAGGGTGCGTCCGGCCGGTGCACTGCGTGGCGCCGGAATCAGTTCGGCGAGTTCGGCATTCGCGCAGGGGCTGATGGCGGCGACGGTGGCGGTGGGGTCGGCGGCGATCTGGTCGAGGATCCGTTCGTAGCGGTCGAGCAGGATGCGGGCGGTGTCGATGTCGAGCCGGTCGCAGGAGAAGCGCAACATCACGGTGTGGGTGGCGGAGGTGGCCGAATCCGGGTCGCCGGCGCGGCCGGGCCGCGGCGGGGTCACCTGCAGGCTCAGCGGATACGGGGTGGCGTCGTGGGCGTCGACGTCGACGAGCCGCAGTCCGGCCTCGCGCAGATTGTGGGTCAGCTGTTCGCGGTCGAGCGGATAGGACTCGAGCACGGTCACCGTGTCGAACATGTCGGCGAATCCGGTGGCGCGTTGCAGTTCGGCCAGCCCGAGATGGCGGTGGTCGAGGGTGGCGGCCTGTTCGGACTGCACCCGGGCCAGCAGGTCGGCGACGGTTTCGGCGGGTTCGAGCCGGACCCGCACGGGCAGGGTGTTGATGAACAGCCCCACCATGCGTTCGACTCCCGGCAGCTGGGGTGGGCGGTCGGAGACGGTGTTGCCGAACACGATGTCGGAGCGGCCGGTCAAGGTGGTCAGCAGCAGCGCCCATGCCACCTGCACGGTGGTGTTGGCGGTGACACCGTAGGCGCGCGACAGGTCGGTGATCGCGGCGGTCGTCTCGGCGGAGAGGTTGCGGCTGACTTCGGCGTTGTCGGCGGGCACGGTCCGGTCCGGGCGCCCGGTCACCAGGGTCGGGCTTTCGATGCCGGCGAGCACACTCTGCCAGGCGGTGATCGCGGCGTCGCGGTCCTGGCTGTGCAGCCAGTGCAGGTAGTCGCGGTAGGTGCCGGCCGGTGCCAGTGCGGCCGGATCGCCGTCCGCGGCGTACACCGTGAGCAGTTCGTGGATCAGCAGCGGCATCGACCAGCCGTCGAGCACGATGTGATGGTTGGTGAGCAGCAGTTCGAATTCGGTTGCGCCGGTGCGGATCAGGTGGAAACGCAGCAGCGGCGGCCGGGCCGGATCGAAGGGGGCCGACGCGGCGTCGATGATGCGGCGTCGTTCGCGGTCGCGTTCCCCGGCGTCGGCGATTTCGGTGAGGTCGCTGTCGTGCCAGTCGGCGCGCACGCCGCTCATCACGATCTGGCGGGGCCCGGCGGCGCTTTCGACGAATGCGGTGCGCAGGCTGTCGTGCCGGTCGATCACCGCTTGTGCCGCGGCCCGCATGCGGGCGGTGTCGACGTTCCCGGCGAGGGTCAGTGTCGCCTGCACGGTGTAGCCGTCGACGCGGTCGGTGTCGTAGACGGCGTGGAACAGCAGACCGGACTGCAGTGCGGTTAGCGGCCACACGTCGGTCATGGTCGGATATTCCAGCTGCCAGCGGTCGATCTCGTCCTGGGTGAGGTCCACGAGCGGGAAATCCGACGGGGTGAAGCCGCCGGCGGTTTCGCCGCGGGCGTGGTCGGCGAGCCCGCGCAGCGCCCGCACCCACAGTCCGGCCAGTTCCTCCACGTCCGCGCTGTTCAGCACGTCGGTGGCGAATTCCCAGGTGGCGTCGAGTTCGAGGCCGTCGGGTCCCGGTTCGGCGATCGCGTTGACATCCAGGACGGCGGGCAGCGCCATCGCCGGGTCGCCGGTCGCGGTGAGGGAGGTGAATTCGGTGGTCGGTGTCCACGGTCCGGACTGTTCGTGGACGCCGACGCGACCGAGGTAGTTGAACGCGATCTGCGGTTCGGCCGCGCCGGCCAGTTCGGCGCCGGCCTCGGCGTCGAGGCAGCGCAGCATCCCGTAGCCGATGCCGTTGCCGGGGATGGCGCGCAACTGTTCCTTGGCTGCCACGATCGCCGCGCCCGCGGCGGGGCCGCCGGCGAACGCGTCGTCGGCGTCGACGCCGCGCAGGTCCAGGCGCACCGGGAAGCGGGTGGTGAACCAGCCGACGGTGGCGCTGAGGTCGGCGCCCGGTACGGCGTGTTCCTCGCGGCCGTGTCCCTCGAGGGAGATCAGTTCGGTGTCCGGGTCGACGCCGCGGCGGCGACGCCACTCCCCCAGTGCGAGCGCCAGCGCCGCCAGCAGCGGGTCGTTGGGTGTGCCGTGGAAGCGGGCGGGGACGGTGGTGAGGATCGCTTCGGACACGTCGGCGGGTACGTGCACCTCGACGCGGCCCGCGGTGGCCGCGGTGTCGTGTGCGGGATCGAGAGGTCGTGTGCCGAGCAGCTTCTCCCCCGGCGCGAGGATGGTCTTCCACAGCTCCAGTTCGCCGGCGCGGCGGCCGGCGGCGTGCTCGGTGAGTCCGTGGCTCCAGCGCCGCACCGAGGTGGTTGCGGGGCCGAAGGCGGGTTCGGCGCCGGCGCTGATCTGCTGCCATGCCCCGGCGAGGTCGGTGAGCAGGATGCGCCACGACACCGCGTCGACGGCGAGGTGGTGGATCACCACCCACATCAGGTCGGGCCCGGTGGTGTCGTCGCTCATCCGCACCAGCTGCACCAGCACACCGTCGGCGGGATCGAGCCGGTCGGCGGCCGCCTGCAACCGGGCGTCGATCTCGGTGGCGTCGCGGCGCGGCAGCCGCACCGATTCGTAGGCGGCCGCGGCGTCGACCGTGCCGGGGGCGGCCACGTCGATGTACCGGTCGGCGGAGTGGGCGCCGCGCAACACCGCGCGCAACATGTCGTGGCGGTCCAGCACCGCCGCCAGCGCGGCCACCAGGTCGGCGTCGTCGACGTGTGGCGGCAGTTCGACGAGGGTGGCCTGCGCGAAGCGGTCGAAGCGGTCGCGCGCGAGCATCGCGTACATGATCGGGGTCAGCGGCATCGGCCCGATCGCGCCGCCGGGCAGTTCGGGCAGCTGCGGGCCGCCGCCGGCGTCGGTGGCGACCGCGGCCAGAGCGGCGACGGTCTTGTGTTCGAACACGTCCTGGGTGGAGAAACTCAGCCCCTCCGCCTTGGCGCGCGCCACGAGTTGAATGGACAGGATGCTGTCGCCGCCGAGGGCGAAGAAGCTGTCGTCGGCGCCGACCGTGGCCACGTCGAGGATTTCGCCGAACAGTTGCGCCACCCGCTGTTCCCGCGGGGTGGACGGCGCCCGCCCCGCGGCCGCGGTACCGAAGGCGGGTGCGGGCAGGGCGGCGCGGTCGAGTTTGCCGAACGCGTTGACCGGCAGGGCGTCCAACGCCATGATCACCGCGGGCACCAGATGCGGCGGCAGCGTGTCGCGGGCGAAGCGTTGCAGGTCCAGCGGGTCGATGTGGCGTCCGCGCACCGGCACCACATAGGAGGCCAGCACGGTGGCGTCGGCGTTGTTGCGCACCGGCACGGTGACGGAGATGTCGACATCGTCGTGGGCGGTGAGCGCGGCGTCGATTTCGCCGGGTTCGATGCGGTAGCCGCGGATCTTGACCTGAAAGTCGGTGCGCCCCAGCAATTCCAGCTCGGGGACGGGTCCGTCGCCGACCCAGCGGGCCATATCGCCGGTGCGGTACATGCGCGCTCCGGGCCCGCCGTGCGGGTCGGCGACGAAGCGGGCCGCGGTTTCGGCGAACCGGTGGCTGTAGCCGCGCGCCACCCCTGGCCCGGCCAGATACAGCTCACCCGGGGTGCCGGTCGGCACCGCTTGCAGGCAGCGGTCGAGCACCATCGCCGAGACCCCGCGGATCGGGCCGCCGACGGTCAGGTCCCCGCCCGGGGTGACCGCGGCGCTGGCGGCGGTGACGGTGGTTTCGGTGGGCCCGTACTCGTTGAACATCGCCGCCGAGCGCGTCCACCGTTCGATCACGTGCGGCGGGCACACGTCACCGCCGACCACGACCACCCGCAGCTCGCTCAGGCGCCGCGGATCCACCGTCGCCAGCATCGCCGGGGTGAGGGTGAGGTGGGTGACGTGCTGGGCGGCCAGCAGGTCGGTCAGTTCGTCGCCGCCGATCACCTCGGGCGGGACGACCAGCAGGGTCGCGCCGTTGGCGAAGCACACCAGGAACTGCTCGAGTGAGGCGTCGAAACTGGGCGAGAGCGCATACGACACCCGCGCGGTGGCGTCCACACCGCAGACCTCGCTGCGGTCGGCGATGAGGTTGGCCAGCCCCGCATGGGTCACCTGCACCCCTTTCGGGATGCCGGTGGATCCGGAGGTGTAGGTGATGTAGGCGAGGTCGTCGGGGCGCAGCGGGCGCAGGCGTTCGCTATCGCCGATCGGGGCGCCGGTGGTGTCGCGGCAGGCGGCCGCGGTGTCCGGATCGTCGAGCACCACCGGCGTGACCGTGTGCGGCAGCCGTCCCCGGTAGGCGTCGACGGTGATGCCGGCCCGGGCGCCGCTGTCGGCGATCATGTGCTCGATGCGTTTGGCCGGATAGTCAGGATCGACCTGCACGATCGCGGCGCCGGATTTGGCGACCGCCCAGGCGGCGACGATCGATTCGACCGAGCGGCGCAGCATGATCGCGACGGTGGTGTCGGGGCCGCAGCCGCGTGTGATCAGTTGGCGGGCCAGCTGTGAGGAGCGGGCGTCGAGTTCACCGTAGGTCACGGTGGCGCCGGGTGTGGAGATCGCGTCGGAGGCGGGGTGGCGCCCGGCGCTGTCGGCCAGGATGTCGGGCAGCAGCCGGGGCGCGACCGCGTCGTCGCCGCGCACGGGCAGCAGCCGCTGCTGTTCGGACGGTGCGAGCAGCGGCAGCCGGTCGATGCGGTATTGCGTTCCGCGGTCGAGGAATTCGTGCAGGAACATCAGGAAGCGGCCGTGGTGGGCGGCGAGTTCGTCGGGCCGGTAGATGTTCGGATTGCCCTGGAAGTCGATGTGGGTGCTGTCGCGGCCGGCGCCGGGATAGATGTTGACGAACAGGTCGGCGGTGGGCCCGGAGGTGAGCACGTGCAACCGGCCGGTGGTGTCGCCGAGGACGACGTCGTTGTCGATCATCATCAGATTCACGGCGGGACCGAAGGAGGCGGTCTCGTCGCGGGCGATGCCCATATCGCGGAAGATGTCTTCCTGCCGGTAGCGCTGGCGGCGCAGCGCGCTGGTCAGCTCGCCCTGTACCGCGTCGATCAGTTCACCGACGCTGCGGGAGCCGACCCGCACGCGCAGCGGCACCACGTTGGCGACCATGCCGCCGGAGCGGCGCAGTATCGCGGAGTGGCGGCCCGACACCGGAAGGCTCAGCAGCACCTCGGTGCTTCCGGTCATGCGGGCCAGGTAGGCGGCGAAGGCGGCGACGACGATCGGGGTGACGCTGGTGCTGCGTTCGGCGACCACGGCATCCAGCAGTGCGGCGGTCTCGGGTGCGAGCGCTTCGCTGACCAGTGCCGGGTGGATGGTGGGTTTGCCGACACGTCCGGCCAGGCTGACCACGGGCGGTGCGTCCGCCAGATGTTCGGTCCAGTATTTGCGGTCGTTGTCGAATCGCGTCGACCCGCGATAGGCCAGGTCCTGTTCGGTGATCTCGGCCAGGTCCTTCGCCGCGGCCGGGGAGGGTTCGGTACCGCGCAGCCACGCGTTGTACAGCTCGGTGATGCGCTGCAGCATCGTCACCGCGGCGAATCCGTCGAGAGCGATGTGGTGGGCGCGCTGGTACCACAGGTAGTGGTTGTCGCCGACCTGGTATATGACGCACACCATGAGGTGGTCGTGCAGCAGATCCAGCGGTGCGGCGTAGTCCTCGGTCATCAGCCGGTGCGCGGTGGCCACCGGGTCGGTGTGACGGCGCAGATCCACCACCGAGATCGGGCCGCCGCGGAAGTGGTCGACGAACTGGCAGGGTTCGCCGTCGACCTCGATCAGATGCAGATGTCCGGACCCGAATTCGAGGCTCGCGGTGCGGCAGGCCTCCATGAGCAGATCGGTATCCAATTCCCCGATGATTTCCACGTATTGCGCCACCGAAATCGGGGATTCGCCCGCGAGGTGCTGGGCGAACCATATTCCGCGCTGCGCCGCGGTGAGCTTGAATACGCCGTCCGGCGCCGGGCGCGGGAATCCGTGCCCCGAAGTGCGTGCGCGTGTTCCGTTGCCTGGTGCCTGGTGACCGCCGAGTGGCGCCGGGCCGATCCGCGGTGACTTCGGTGCCTGTGAATCGCCGCCGAAGTTGCTTTTGAATTGGGTCACCGGTCCTCCATCGGATCTCTTTACTTCGACGCAGTGACACGACGCCGGACCGTTTCCTCGAAACGACGTCGGTCGTATTGCGTGAAGCACGTCGAAATGTGCGCCGCGATTTCTCGAGCGCGACGAACAGCGCCCTCGTCGCCCTGGGCGGATATTCGTCTGGTGGTGCGGCCGGCGGGCGCGAAGGCGGTGGTCACGACGCCCCGACACGTCGCGGCGACCGCCCGCGTGGGCCGTCGGCCCAGGTCAGTCCGCGTGTTTGCAGCGGAGCCGGTGATCGCGCGACCGCCGGTCCGCGGATTCGACGCCGCCCCGGGGTTCGGAGCCGTCACCGTCGCCGTGCCCGCCGCCGCACATCGCGTCGTGCGGGGCGGCGCGGCCCGTATCCGGGCCTGGCGGGGCGGGCGGGTTACCCACATCGTTGGAATTCATCGCGTTCACCGGATCACCTTCTGGCACGTGAAGCACCTCACGGCAGTGTGTCGTAGGTAGATTCGGTGGGCGGGCGCGCCCGGATAAAAAGTAATTTTTTGATAACTACGCAGTTTCCTCGGTACCAGATAGCCGGACTTTCGCCCGCTCGAGCGCAGGAAGAACGAGACACTTCCGGTTGCCGCCCGCGGTTTTCGTGACGGTCGTTATGAAATCGAGCCCCGAGAAGGTCTGAATTTCGGTGTGGTCACCGGCATCAGAAACCACAGAAATCACAACAATCACAAAACTCGAGGCACCACACGGATGTGACCGCCGGCCGCACCGGTGCGGCCGCGCGAGCGCGGGGGCGACCCTCGGACGGCGGCCGGATCCGAAGTGTTCGGAAATTTGGTTCTCAAAACCGCACCTACCGGTTACTTGAATGAGTCATACTTCGGACCGTGTCCACTACGGCGGATTTCGAGCGCATGCTGCGCCGGGCCGCGCTGCGGGTGACGGCCCCGCGGATCGCGGTGCTGACCGCTGTGGCCGACCACCCGCACTCCGACACCGACACCATCCTCGGCCTCGTCCGCGGCACCCTGGGCACGGTCTCCCATCAGGCCGTCTACGACGTGCTGCGGGCGCTGACCGAGGCGGGTCTGCTGCGCCGGATCCAGCCGATGGGCTCGGTCGCCCGCTACGAGACCCGCGTCGGCGACAATCACCACCATCTGGTGTGCCGCTCCTGCGGCGTCATCGCCGATGTGGACTGTTCGGTCGGCGACGCACCGTGTCTGACCGCCGCCGACGACAACGGCTTCGTCCTCGACGAGGCCGAGGTCATCTACTGGGGCCTGTGCCCCTCCTGTTCCCTGCCGACTGCTCGATCGACCCCGTGATCACAGCCCGTTTCACTCACTCGGAAAGGAAAGACCGTGCCTGAGGAACATCCACCTATCGCCGAGGCCAATACCGAACCGCCCGAGAGCGGATGCCCCGTCGTCGGCCGCATGAAGCGACCCGTCGAAGGTGGCGGCAACCGCGACTGGTGGCCGGAACAGCTCAATCTCAAAGTGCTGCAGCACAATCCGGCCGAAATCAATCCCTTCGGCGCGGACTACGACTACGCCGCCGAATTCGCCACCCTGGATCTGGCCGCGGTCAAGGCCGACATCATCGAGGTGATGACGACCTCGCAGGACTGGTGGCCGGCCGATTTCGGCCACTACGGGCCACTGTTCATCCGCATGGCCTGGCATGCGGCCGGCACCTACCGCATCGAGGACGGCCGCGGCGGCGCCGGATCCGGGATGCAGCGCTTCGCCCCGCTCAACAGCTGGCCCGACAACGCCAGCCTGGACAAGGCGCGCCGGCTGCTGTGGCCGGTGAAACAGAAGTACGGCCGCAAACTGTCGTGGGCCGATCTCATCGTCTACACCGGCAACGTCGCCCTCGAGCACATGGGTTTCCAGACCTTCGGCTTCGGCGGCGGCCGCGTCGACGAGTGGGAGCCCGAGGAGGTGTATTGGGGTCCGGAGATGGAATGGCTCGGCGATACCCGCTACTCCGGGCAGCGCGATCTGGAGAACCCGCTCGCGGCCGTGCAGATGGGCCTGATCTACGTCAATCCCGAAGGGCCCAACGGTAATCCGGATCCGCTGGCGGCCGCGATCGACATCCGCGAGACGTTCCGCCGGATGGCGATGAACGATGTGGAAACCGCGGCGCTGATCGTCGGCGGCCACACCTTCGGCAAGACCCACGGCGCCGGCCCCGCCGACAACGTCGGCCCCGAACCGGAAGCCGCGCCGCTCGAGCAGATGGGCCTGGGCTGGAAGAGCTCGTTCGGCACCGGTGTCGGCAAGGACGCGATCACCAGCGGCATCGAGGTGACGTGGACCCCGACCCCGACCCGCTGGGACAACAGCTTCCTCGAAACCCTCTACGGCTACGAATGGGAGCAGACCAAGAGTCCCGCCGGGGCGTGGCAATGGGTGCCGAAGGACGGCGCCGGCGCGGGCACGGTGCCCGACGCCCACGATTCGTCCAAGACCCAGGCCCCGGCGATGCTGACCACCGACCTGTCGCTGCGATTCGACCCCATCTACGGGCCGATCACGCGGCGCTGGCTCGACCATCCCGAGGAACTGGCCGACGAGTTCGCCAAGGCCTGGTACAAGCTGATCCACCGCGATATGGGACCCAAGTCCCGGTATCTGGGTCCGCTGGTGCCGGAGGAGACCCTGTTGTGGCAGGACCCGATCCCGGCCGTCGATCACGACCTGATCGGTGACGCCGAGATCACCACCCTCAAGGCGCGGATCCTCGATTCGGGCCTGACGGTGCCGCAGCTGGTGTCGACGGCCTGGGCGGCGGCGGCCTCGTTCCGCGGCAGCGACAAACGCGGCGGCGCCAACGGCGGCCGGTTGCGGCTGCAACCGCAGAACGGCTGGGAGGTCAACGACCCTGACGAGCTGGCCCAGGTGATCCGCACCCTGGAAGCGATCCAGGAGGCGTTCAACACCGATCAGTCCGGCAACGTGCGTGTCTCGTTCGCCGACGTCGTGGTGCTCGGCGGTGTCGCGGCGATCGAGAAGGCCGCCCGCGACGCCGGTTTCGGGGTGAGCGTCCCGTTCACCCCCGGCCGCACCGACGCCACCCAGGAACAGACCGATGTGGAGTCGTTCTCCGCACTCGAGCCCAAGGCCGACGGTTTCCGCAACTACCTCGGCAAGGGCACCCGGCTGTCGGCGGAGTATCTGCTGGTCGACAAGGCGAACCTGCTGCGGTTGACCCCGCCGGAGATGACCGTGCTCGTGGGCGGTCTGCGGGTGCTCGGCGCCAACTACAAGCAGTCGCCGCTGGGCGTGCTCACCGACAACCCCGGAGTGCTGAGCAACGATTTCTTCGTGAATCTGCTCGACATGAGCACCGAGTGGAAGCCCTCTCCGGCCGACGACGGCACCTACGTCGGCTCGGACCGGGCCACCGGCGAGCAGCGCTGGACCGGCAGCCGCGTCGATCTGGTCTTCGGCTCGAACTCGCAGCTGCGGGCGCTGGCCGAGGTGTATGCCACCGACGACGCCAAGGGCAAGTTCGTCGACGATTTCATCGCCGCCTGGGACAAGGTGATGAACCTGGATCGGTTCGACCTGGCCTGATCCGCCGTCGCCCGGATGCCCCGCGCACCGGCGGTGGCTGTCTCTTATACACA
>NZ_LZMK01000224.1:0-31458 GCF_001665865.1 Nocardia sp. 852002-20019_SCH5090214
GCTGGTGCGGCGAAATCTGCGTGCGCACGCCGGACGGGCTGCGCACGTTGATGATGGCGACACGCAACTCCGCCGCCGATCCCTACCTGTGGCGCGGCATTCTGGCCGATGTCACCGACAGCGTTGCGCCGCAACCCAAGTCGTTCGAGGCGGCCACGGTCGAGACGCTGGTCAGCCGCAATCCCGGAATGTATCTGGCGGTGGTCGACACCGCGCGGGTCCGGGTGATCCGCTGGATCAGCGCGCCGGTGCCGGGACTGGACTGGTCCGGCGGCACGGACGAACGCACGCTGCCACATCCCGGCGACCGGGAGCGAATCATCGCCGCGCGCACGGCGATCCGGGCCGGCGCGCCGTCGTGGACGCTGCCGAACCTCCGGCTCGCGGATACGACCGGAGGCTGGATCACCGTGGACGTGGAGGTTTCACCCCTACCCCACGGCCCGGACGGCACCGGCGTACCCCATTTCGCGCTGGCCCGGATCGATCTGCGTGAACCCGCCACTCCCTAGCGGTCGATGCGGTGTCAGGGCAGTTCGAACGGCAGCGCCACCCCGGTGTGCACGGTGCAGTGTTCGCAGGTATCCATGCCTTCGACACCGGCGACCGCGCGACGTACCAAGGTCTTGAACGGCACCAGGTTTCGCTCGAATTCGGCGAAGACGGCGGCCGCACTGACACCGTCTCCGGCCTCCAGTCCGGCATCGAGATCGGTCACCAAAGCGATGGCGGCATAACACATTTCGAGTTCGCGAGCGAGAACGGCTTCCGGGTATCCGGTCATGTTCACCAGTTCCCATCCCTGTCCGGCGAACCAGCGGCTCTCGGCCCGGGTGGAAAAGCGCGGGCCCTGCACCACGACCATGGTGGCGGCCGGTTGCATCGGCAGCTCGGGCACCGCCGCGCGGGTAGCGACCGCACGCAGGTCGTCGCAGTACGGATCGGCGAAGGAGACGTGGATGCCGCCGTTGTCGAAGTAGGTCTGCGCGCGGCCGGAGGTCCGGTCCACCAGCTGGTCGGGGACCGCCACGGTGCCCGGTCCCCAGTCCGCCCGCAGGCTGCCCACCGCGCACGGCGCGAAGATCCGCCGCACGCCGATCGAGCGCAGGGCCCACATATTGGCCTGATACGGCACGGTGTGCGGGGAATACTCGTGCTTGCGCCCGTGCCGCGGCAGGAAGGCGACCTGGCGGCCCTCGACCTCTCCGACGGTGATCGGCGCGCTCGGCACACCATAGGGTGTCTCGACCTCGAGGGTGGTCGCATCGTCGCCGAAGAAATCGTAGAAGCCGCTACCGCCGATGATGGCCAGCGCGGGGCGGGGATCCGAACTCATGCCCGCAATTCTCGCGTACGCCGCGACGGCGGCCCCCGCCGCCTCACCCCGCACCCGCTACCCTGACAGTGCCCCTCACATAATGTACCCTAGGGGGGTATGGACCATCAGGGCGGGAGCGAGGAACAGCCGGTGACCGAGGATCAGAGCAACACGGTTCGGACCGCCGAGGCGGCCGTGCAGCCCGGGCACGACCACGCCACCCACGGCTATATCACCGCCAAGGACGACTACCTCAAGCGGCTGCGCCGGATCGAGGGGCAGGCGCGCGGCCTGCAGCGCATGGTCGAAGAGGAGAAGTACTGCATCGATATCCTCACCCAGGTCTCGGCCATGACCAAAGCCCTGCAGGCGGTGGCCATGGGCCTGCTGGAGGATCACATCAGTCACTGCGTGGTCGATGCCGCGGTCCAGGGCGGTCCCGAGGCCGAGGCGAAGATCAAGGAGGCCACCGACGCCATCGCGCGGTTGGTCCGTTCCTGAGCCGCGACGCCATCCCCGCACGACCGCCACACCGCTCCGGTTGCCGGATGCGGCCGGCGGTCGCGTGAACGACGATCAGACTCGCGCGGCCAGCGCCGGCGCCAGCGCGCGCAGCACCCCGATGTGGTCCTCGTCGGTGACCTGGATGGCGACCTGATCGGCGCCCGCCTTCAGGTGTTCGACCAGTGCGTCGGCGATCTGATCGGCCGAGCCGTGCAGCGCGAGCGCGTCGATCAGCCGATCACTGCCGGGCGGGGTCAGGTCCTCGTCGCTGAAGCCGAGTCGACGCAAATTCGCCACATAATTGCGCAGGTTCAAGTAGAACTCCGTGCGCGGGCGGGCGGTCAGGCGCGCCTGGACCGGATCGGTGTTGAACGAGATCTTGTGTTCGGGCACGAGCAGCGCATCGGGACCCAGGATTTCGCGCGCCTGCCGGGTGTGTTCGGCGGTCACGAGGTAGGGCAACGCTCCCGCGGTGCGGTCGGCGGCCAGCTTCAGTACCCGCGGTCCGAGCGCCGCCAGCGCGAGCTGCTGTTTCGGGACTCCGTTGGCGTCGAGCACGTCGACATAGTCGACGAGCGCGTCGTAGGGCTTGCGGAAATCCGAATCCTGCTCGGGATGTCCGGCGCCGAAGCCGAGGATGAACCGGCCCGGAAAGCGGCGGTCGATGCGATGGAAGGACTCGGCCACCTGTTCGGCGGGCGCCGACCAGATGTTGACGATGCTGGTTCCGACCGTCAGCGTCTCGGTCTCCTCGAGCAGCGCCTCCACGGCCGGTAGATCCGCCGGGGGCGAGCCGCCCAGCCACAGCGTGCTGTAACCGAGACCCTCCAGCTCACGGGCCTGCCCCGGTTCGAAGCCGGCGTAGTACCGCCAGACGCCGAATTTGCCGATACTCGTGGTTCGCGCAGCCTCAGTCATATTCCTTGCGAACTCCGTTGCGCGGGCGACTATTCCGCCCGGCGCCGGAAAAAATTCCGGTCGCACAATCTGGCACTCGCACCATGAGAGTGCTAAATTGTGCATCGAACAGCTTACGGCGCTCGCCGCCGAGGCGGGCGTCACCACTGGATATGGAGGTGATTCCTGTGCTGAGGTTCGACCCGTTCCACGACATCGACACCGTCGCCCGGCAGCTCCTGGGGGATGCCGCCGGAACCACGCGCGCGCCACGTTTCATGCCGATGGATCTGTTCAAGGCCGGTGACCACTACGTCCTCAATGCCGATCTCCCGGGCGTCGATCCCGGCTCGGTCGACGTGAGCGTGGACAACGGCACCCTGACGCTGAAGGCGCAGCGCAGCCTGCCCGGTGACGAGCATGTGCAATGGATCGCGTCGGAACGATTCGCGGGAACGTACATGCGTCAGCTGTCGCTCGGTGAGGGCATCGACACCGACCACATCAGCGCCACCTACAACGACGGCGTGCTGTCGGTGACCCTGCCGATCGCCGAGAAGGCCAAACCGCGGCGCATCGAGATCGGCGGTATGGGACAGGGCCCGAAGACCATCGAGGCCGGCCACACCGAGAGCAGCTGACCGGTCGCGGCAGGGATGTGCCCGCGCCGGTCGGCGACAGATGAGAGTGCAAGCAGCACACCACCATTCACCGGTGCAAGGTGGCCGGGTGCGCGGGCGGATCCGAGGATCGTCGCAGCGAGAAGGAGGTGAGAGCGCGCAACCCTCGAATAGCGACTGCGTGCGGCCCCGCGATCTCGCGGGGTCGCCGCCATGTCCGGGCGCGGCGAACACCGGCGGACGACCGGAGTATCGCCCGTAGGCGGCTCAGTCGCCGCAGCACCCCTCGGCGGACGGAATCGTCCGCATCTCGCGGGTTTCGGCGTTGCGGGCGGCCAGGTCCGCATCGGCCGGATAGTCGACGGCGATCAAGCTCAGGCCGTGCGCGGGGGCCACGGTGACGGAACTGGACCGTTCCCGTTCCGCGAGAAGACCTTCCACCCATTCGGGAGTGCGGCGCCCCTCCCCCACCGCGAGCACCGCGCCGACCAAACTGCGGACCATCGACCAGCAGAAGGCGTCGGCGCTGACGTAAGCGGTGAGCATGGCGGCTCCGCCGGCACCGTCCAGGGCCCCGCCGGGACCATCGATCGGCGTCACGGCCCAATCGAACCGCTGCAATTCCCGGACCGTCGTCGCCCCTTCGCGCCGACGGCAGAATGCGGCGAAATCGTGCAGTCCCAACAGCTTTCGCGACGCCTCCCGCATGGCGTCGAGATCGACACCGGGTCGGCATGCCACCACACTGCGAGCCAGCAGGGGCGGGGCTCCGTAGGGAGCCGTGGTGAGCCGATACGCGTAGTGACGGCGGATCGCGGAGAAGCGGGCGTCGAATTCCGGTGGCGCCGGGCGGATTCCGGTGACCCGCACATCCTTCGGCAGGAACCGCGCCAGCCGGTGCAGCAGCTTGTCGTGATCGGGCGGCGTGGTCGCGTCGAAATGTGCGACCTGTCCCTCGGCATGAACTCCGGCATCGGTGCGGCCGGCCACCGTCAGCTGAATCGGTTCGCGCAGGACCTTGCTCAGCGACTCCTCCAGCACACCCTGCACGGTCCGCAGACCCGGCTGGCGGGCCCAGCCGGTGAAATCGGTGCCGTCGTAGGCGATATCGAGCCGTACTCGAACCGCAACCGAGGTTGCCGCCGGATCCTGCATGGTCACAGCCATTTCCTGGTTAACATGAGCGAAGCCCGCCGACCCGGAGGGGACGGCGGGCTCACTCGTGAATTCCCGACGCAGATCGAGAGGTCCCCGCACGTGGCGGGGACCAACTCATTCCGCCTTGTCCTCGGCGGGAGCCTCGGTGGACTCCGCCTCGGCAGCCTCGTCGGCCTTCGCCTCCGCAGCCTCGTCGGCCTTCGCCTCGGTGGCCTCTTCGACCTCGGCAGCCTCGGTCTTGGCCTGCTGGGCGGCGACCCGGCGAGCGCGATCGGCCTCGTTGGTCACGGTCTTCTCCCGGACCAGCTCGATGATCGCCATCGGCGCGTTGTCACCCTTGCGGGGCACGGTCTTGATGATCCGGGTGTAGCCACCCTCGCGACCCTCGAACGACGGTCCGATGTTCGCGAAGAGTTCGTGCACCACGTCCTTGTTGCGGATCACCTTGAGCACCTCGCGGCGGTCGGCCAGCGAACCGGCCTTGGCCTTGGTGACCAGCTTCTCGGCGTAGGGGCGCAGCGCCTTGGCCTTGGCCTCGGTGGTCGTGATCCGACCGTGCTCGAAGAGCGCCGTAGCCAGATTGGCGAAGATCGCCTTCTGGTGCGACGCCGACCCGCCGAAGCGAGCACCCTTCTTGGGCTTGGGCATTGGTTGTTCTCCTTAGGAAAGGCCGAACGGGGCTGCCACCCCGGAAGGCCTAGAGCTGTTCGGTCTCGGCGTAGTCCTGCTCGCCGTTGTCTGCATCGCCGAAGGAGCCGCTGTCACTCCAGGTTCCGGTGGCGGCGTCGTAGCCGACGACGCTCGACGGATCGAAGGAGGCCGGGCTGTCCTTCAACGACAGGCCGAGCGAATGCAGCTTGACCTTGACCTCGTCGATGGACTTCTGGCCGAAGTTGCGGATGTCCAGCAGATCCGATTCGGTCCGCGCAACCAGCTCGCCGACGGTGTGCACACCCTCGCGCTTGAGGCAGTTGTACGAGCGCACGGTGAGGTCCAGGTCCTCGATCGGCAGCGCGAACGAGGCGATGTGGTCCGCCTCGGCCGGGCTGGGCCCGATCTCGATACCCTCGGCCTCCACGTTCAGCTCGCGCGCCAGGCCGAACAGCTCGACCAGGGTCTTACCGGCCGACGCCAGCGCATCCCGCGGGGAGATCGAGTTCTTGGTCTCGACGTCCAGGATGAGCCGGTCGAAGTCGGTGCGCTGCTCGACACGGGTGGCCTCGACCTTGTAGGTCACCTTCAGCACCGGCGAGTAGATCGAATCCACCGGGATCCGGCCGATTTCCGCACCCGAGGCCTTGTTCTGCACGGCCGGGACGTAACCGCGACCGCGCTCGACGACGAGCTCGATCTCCAGCTTGCCCTTGTCGTTCAGGGTGGCGATGTGCATATCCGGGTTGTGCACGGTCACACCGGCCGGGGGAACGATGTCACCGGCGGTGACGGTGCCCGGGCCCTGCTTGCGCACGTACATGGTGACCGGCTCGTCCTCTTCGGACGACACGACCAGGCCCTTGAGGTTCAGGATGATGTCGGTGACGTCTTCCTTCACACCCGGGACGGTGGTGAACTCGTGCAGCACGCCGTCGATGCGGATGCTGGTCACCGCGGCCCCCGGAATCGAGGACAGCAGGGTACGGCGCAGCGAATTGCCGAGGGTGTAACCGAAGCCCGGCTCGAGGGGTTCGATGGTGAACTTCGAGCGGTTCTCGGCCAGTACCTCTTCGGCCAGTGTGGGTCGCTGTGAAATCAGCATGAGGATCTCCTCCTTCAGGGGCGCCCGCTATTTGACGCCCACGAACTGGGGTGTGGATGAGCACGGAAAGTGCTCACCCACCAGCAGCACGAACGGCTTACTTCGAGTAGTACTCGACGATGAGCTGTTCGTTCAGCGGCACATCGATCTGCGCGCGTTCCGGGAGCTGGTGGACCAGGATCCGCAGCCGGTTCGGAACCACCTGCAGCCAGCCCGGGATCGGGCGATCGCCCTGGGTCTCACGGGCGACCTGGAACGGCAGCGTCGGCAGCGACTTCTCCTTGACATCGATGATGTCGTACTGGGAGACCTGGAAGCTGGGGACGTCGACCTTGCGGTTGTTCACCAGGAAGTGGCCGTGCGAGACCAGCTGACGGGCCTGGCGGCGGGTCCGGGCCAGACCGGCGCGGTACACGACGTTGTCCAGACGCGACTCCAGCAGCTGCAGCATGTTGTCGCCGGTCTTACCCTTGCGACGGTTCGCCTCTTCGTAGTAGCGGCGGAACTGCTTCTCCATGACGCCGTAGGTGAAGCGGGCCTTCTGCTTCTCCTGCAGCTGGAGCAGGTACTCGCTCTCCTTGATCCGCGCGCGGCCGTGCTGGCCGGGCGGGTAGGGACGACGCTCGAACGCCTGGTCGCCTCCGACGAGGTCGACACGCAGACGACGCGACTTGCGGGTGATGGGGCCTGTATAACGAGCCATTTTTCGCTAAATCCTTTCCCGCTAGACGCGACGCCGCTTGGGCGGACGGCAGCCGTTGTGCGGCTGCGGGGTGACGTCGGAGATCGTGCCCACCTCGAGGCCGGCGGCCTGCAGCGAGCGGATCGCGGTCTCACGGCCCGAACCCGGACCCTTGACGAACACGTCGACCTTCTTGACGCCGTTCTCCTGCGCCTTGCGCGCGGCGTTCTCGGCGGCGAGCTGCGCGGCGAACGGGGTCGACTTACGCGAACCCTTGAAGCCGACGTGACCCGACGACGCCCACGAGATCACGTTGCCCTCGGGGTCGGTGATCGAGACGATCGTGTTGTTGAACGTGGACTTGATGTGCGCGTGGCCGTGCGGAACGTTCTTCTTGTCCCGGCGACGCGCCTTCTGGGACTTCTTGGGGCCGGAGGCCCGACTCTTCGGAGGCATCGGTTATCCCTACTTCTTCTTGCCGGCGACGGTCTTCTTCGGACCCTTGCGCGTGCGCGCATTGGTCTTGGTCCGCTGTCCGCGCACCGGCAGGTGGCGGCGGTGGCGGATGCCCTGGTAGCAGCCGATCTCGATCTTGCGGCGGATGTCGGCCTGCACCTCACGGCGCAGGTCACCTTCGACCTTGAACTCCGACGCCTCGATGTAATCGCGCAACCGGGTGACGTCGTCGTCGCTGAGATCCTTCGACCGCAGGTCGGGACTGACGCCGGTGGCGTCCAGGATCTCCTTGGCGCGGGTACGACCGATGCCGAAAATGTAGGTCAGCGCGATCTCCATGCGCTTCTCGCGCGGGAGATCGACGCCCATCAGACGTGCCATGTGGCAGCTTCCTTAACTGTTGCGGAGGTCTGCTCCCTGTCCGTCCCCTCGAATGGGGCCCCGGCCTCCGTTCCGGGGGTAGGTCGTCCGTCCGCTCTCCGCTCGTTTCCGAGGCGGCGAGCTCGCCGACGGCGACTGGCGCTGGGAGGTCTTCTTTTCTGTGCCAATCCGAACTGCGTTCGGTGCTTGGCTGGTGAACCCCTGCGTCGGGGCACAGTCCAGGTCAGCCCTGACGCTGCTTGTGACGCAGGTTGTCGCAGATCACCATGACCCGGCCGTTACGGCGGATCACCTTGCACTTCTCGCAGATCTTCTTGACGCTCGGCTGAACCTTCACGTCCGTCCAATCTGGTTGTGGTCCACACCGGGTGTGGACACAGCTTTTCCCCAGCCGTGTGACTGGGGAAATCTTGGGTGCGGATTCCGGGGTGAATCCACCCCTGAACCTCGCGAGTCCGGCGTCCGGACTCTCCCGGGAATCGCTTCCCGGAAACTCACTTGTAGCGGTAGACGATGCGACCGCGGGACAGGTCGTAAGGAGAAAGCTCCACGACCACGCGGTCCTCGGGCAGGATGCGGATGTAGTGCTGACGCATCTTGCCGCTGATGTGCGCGAGAACCTTGTGACCGTTCTCCAGCTCGATGCGGAACATCGCATTCGGCAGTGGCTCGATAACTCGACCCTCGACCTCGATGGCCCCGTCTTTCTTCGCCATATCCTCCGCGATCCCGCTTACGCTGAAACCCTGTGTGGTCTCAACTCTTCGGCTAGCTTGTCACTGCAGTTACCGGTGCACTCCAGTCGACCCGGTGCCATACTCTTCGTAGCCTCATGTGGACATGCATTCGCATGAGCACAGACGTCGGGCAGGTGCACCGCCGACCAAGCTTACCCGTGCGCTCGCGATCCGGCCAAATGCGGTCCCCTCGCGCCGTTCGCGGCGGTCCTGCGCACCGTTCGCGCCGCTTCGGTCAGTGGTCGGCGAGCGGGCCGCGCCCGGTCAGCGGGCCCCACGCCCCGATCAATCCGAGCATCAGCACCAGCGCGACCGTGATCACCGTGAACACCGCACCGGGCCCGTGGTTGTCCAGCAGCGGGAGCAGCACGAACGGCTGCACGGCGGTGCTCAGTTTCGACAGGGAATAGGCCGTACCCGAGGCGGTGCCGCGCACGGACGTGGGGAACGACTCCGGCAGATACGTGTGCAGGGCGTTGGAGAAGATGTTGCTGGCCAGGGTGAACAGGCCGCCCGACAGCAGAATCAGCGACACGCTCGTCGCGAAGCCGAAGATCAGCCCGAACACCGCCATCAGCGCGGCCGACGCCAGCACCAGATATTTGCGCTCGGTGCGCTCGATCAGCGGAATCGACAGCAGCGAACCCAGCGGATAGCCCAGATAGGTAATGGTCAGATAGCCCAGCGAGTTCACCACCGTGAACCCCTTGTGCTGTAAGACCAGCACCGCCAGCGTGCCGAAACCGTAGTAGCCGAAGACCTGCAGGATCATCACCGCGGAGAACAGCAGGGTGCGGCCGCGATTGGCACCGCGCAGAATATCGGCGAACGGCACCTTCGCCCGTCCGTTCGCAGCGGCGGTGTCGCTCGTGACCTTGTCGTGCCGGGCCTGCCAGCGCGGGGACTCGGGCATGTGCCGACGGGCGACGAACACCAGGGCGGCGCCGAGTCCGCCGAAGACGAACAGCCAGCGCCAGCCGTCGGTGCCGAACGGTTCCAGCGGAACCAGCCACCGAGCCAGGAATCCGACGGTCGGGACGGCGCAGAATCCGATGGTGTAGGCGATGGCGATCATCCGCCCGCGGACCTGCGGCGGCATCGTCTCCGACAGATAGGTGTCGGAGACGGTCATCTCCGCACCGATACCGAGGCCCGCGAGGACCCGCGTCGCCATCAGGAACCAGACGTTGGGGCTGAACGCGCCGAGCAGCGTGAATCCCGCGTACACCCCGATATTGATCATGAACATCCGGCGGCGGCCGAAGAGGTCCGAGAGCCGTCCGATGAGCAGCGCGCCGAGGAACTGGCCGACGAAGGCCGAGGCGAGAATGCCGCTCAGCTGATAGGTCGACAACGCGAGCTGCTGCTTCAGCACGCCGGTGATGGTGCCGGCGAGGAACAGTTCGTAGAGATCGAAGAACAGGCCCAGGCCGACCAGAGCGACAAGTTTGCGGTGGACCGGCCGGACGGGAAGTTCGTCCAACCGGGCCGCGCGAGGATCATCGCCCGCGGTGATTGCCATTTCGATACGCTCCCGACCTCGCAAATAAGGGGCAACCGAACCACGCGGCGCGTCGGCCGACCGGCTTGTCGGCTGTGGGTAGGACGCCCGTCACGGCCGATAGCCCTCGCGTAAACTACCGGCTGTCCAGGAAATCGGTCCAGCAGATCCCAGGGGGACACCCGTGAGCGTGCGCAGCGAGCGAATTACGGACGCAGCGCCCTCGAACCCGATCGGCACGATCCTCGGCGAGGCCCCGACCACGAACCGCGGTGAGGTACTGCCGTGAGTCGCAACAACAACGATCTGCCCATGCTGCCCCCGTGGCTGTCGGAGAGCGACGTCACGCAAACGGGATACGAAGCGCCGGTCGAGAACCTCCCGCACGAGGAGTACATCCCGGAGGACAGCGGTCCGCGACGGTTGTTCTCCCGCAAATCCGACGACCGGGCGGAGTCCGATAAGAAGGAGTCCGACCGGAAGTGGCGGAAATCCCGCCGCAAGGACAAGGCCGACGCCGAGCCCGCCGCCGGTGAGACGTCACCCTCGTGGGGGCCGCCGGGAACCGCCGGGCCGCACGGCGATGCGCAGCCGGGGCCGGAATCGTTGCGCGGCAACGGTGTTCAGGGCTCCGAGCCGATGCCGTGGCAGCAGCCGTCCGAAGGCTACGGTTCGGACGCCCAGGGTGTGATCCCGGCCGACTTCCGTGCGCAGCAACAGAATCAGTTCGCGCAGCCGCCGGCTCAACAGGGGCAGGCGTGGAATTCGTCGCCATCCGCAGCGTCCTCGGGCCACGACTTCGGCCGCCCGCCCGCTACCGCACAGCCGATTCCCGCTCCGGCGCCGCAGCAATCGCAGCCGACCACGCCGGGCCCGGACCAGGCGTCCGGCCCGCTGTCCTCCGCGCCGCTGTCCGGCGAGTTTCCGGCGGCACCGCCGCAGACTCCGGCCCGGCCGCCGATTCCGCCCGCACCGCAACATCTGTCGAACATTCCCCTTCCGGCCGCCGAAGGCTCGGATGCGGAGCTGACCGTGCGGGTGACCCGGCGGCCCGACCTGCCGCCCCCGCCCCAGCAGTCGGCCCCGACTCCGCCGCCGCTGCCCGAGTGGCCGGACCCGACTGCCCCCGCCCGTTCCGGACCGCCGCCGCGGCTGGGCGTGCCGGAAGGGTACGAGGACGCGCCGTCGGTCTCGAACAACGCCGCCGCACAGCAGTTTTCACTGCCCGACACTCCCGTCGCACCGACAACAACCGCGCCCGGCCTGCCGCAGCAGGAGGCGGATGCCCGCCCCGCCTCAGCCGAGATGCCGCCGACCGGAACCACTCCTCCCGTTCCGACGCACGGATCGGCGGCAGGTCCGTTCGGTTCGGGTCCGGACGCGAGTGAACGGGCCGAGAACGTGGGCGGCGGGGCTTCCGGCGTCACCGAGGAGGCACCCGCCTGGCTCGGCCGCGTGCCGGAACAGTCGGCCGCGCAGGCCGATTCCGCGCCCGCGCGCGACGCCACCGAGGCCTCGGTCGCGCCGATCTCGGATTCTGGTGCGCCCGGCGAGACCGCCGTATCGAATACGCCTCACGCGGACCTCCCCGCGGCAGCGGATGTGACGGGGAACGGTGGCGCCGGCACGTGGGATGCCTTCGCAATCGGCACTGCCGCAGTTCCGCACGGTGGCGCAGCTTCCGGACCGCGGGCTCTCCACCCGCCGACGGTGGGAACCCATGCGCCGGAGAGTGATTCGGGTGCGTCGTCGGTCGTCGGCGGTGTCGGCTTCTACGGCTCCGGAGATGCCGGCGCCGGTTCGGCAGATCAGCAGTGGAGCGGCCGCCATCGGCTCGACTCCGACCGGGTGCCGGCTCAGGAACCTGTCGTGCGCCCCGGACCGGATGCCGGTGCCGCCTGGAACGGACCGGATGCGCCGGCACCGCGGCCCGACACGCATCAGCAGCTGCCCGAAGGCACCGGTCCGCAGTACGGCGCGGCGCCGCAGACGACGCAGTACCAGCAGCCACCTGCTCCGGACTTCGCAACGCACACACCGCATTCCGGCCCGATGCCGCAGGCGCCGAATTCCGAATCGACGATGGTCGTCGGCCCGCAGGGGGTTTCGCAGCCTCCGATCCCACAGCCGGCCCCGGACGCCCAGTGGCACAGCGCGCCGCAACCGCCGCCGCAGGTGCCGGGCCCGGCGACCGGTCCCGAACAGCAGTGGGCCGCACGGCAGGCGGATCAGTATTCCCAGCCGCAGCAGTACGCGCAGCCGAATCCGTACATGCCGGGGCAGCAGGCCCATTCACCCGAGCAGTATCAGCAGGCCCCCAACCCGCAGGCCCACCAGCCGCAGCCGCAGCATCAGCAGTACCAGCAGGGTCAGCCGCCGCAGCAGTACCCACCCAACGGCGTGACGCCCTCGCTGGAGGATGTGCCGATGCGCCGGGCGAAGAAGGCCCCCGGTTCGGGGTGGCGGCGCGCGGTGCACCACATGTCGGGCGGTGCCATCAATCCGGGTATGTCCGCGGAGGAGCGGCGCCTGCAGGAACTGGTGGCTCGCATCCGGCAGCCGGTGCGGGGCGACTACCGGATCGCCACCCTGTCGTTGAAGGGCGGCGTCGGCAAGACGACCACCACCATGGGCATCGGCTCGATCTTCGCCTCCATCCGCGGCGACCGCGTGATCGCCGTCGACGCCAATCCGGACTTCGGCACTCTCTCGCAGCGGGTGCCGCTGCAGACCCGGTCCACGGTGCGAGATCTGTTGCTGGATCAGCAGATTCGCAGTTACGGCGACGTCCGGCGGCACACCTCGCAGGCCACCAGCCGGTTGGAGGTGCTGGCCAGTGAGCGTGATCCGGCGGCGTCGGAATCGTTCAGCGAGGACGAGTACCGCCAGGTGCTGCGCGTCCTGCAGCGGTTCTACAACATCATCCTGACCGACTGCGGTACCGGACTGATGCATTCGGCCATGGCGGGTGTGCTGGATCTGGCGCATTCGCTGGTGCTGATCTCGTCGTCGGCGATCGACGGCGCCCGTAGTGCGGCGGCGACGCTGGACTGGCTCTCCCTGCACGGGCACGATCACCTGGTGCGCAATGCCGTGGTGGTGATCAATCTGCCGCGCGAGGGGTCGCCGAATGTGGCGATTCAGCATCTGCGCGAATACTTCCTGGCCCGCTGCCGCGCCGTGCACGTCATCCCCTACGACCCACATCTGGCCGAGGGCGCCGAGATCGATCTGGCTCGGCTGCACAAGAACACCAAGCGGGCGCTGGTCGAACTGGCCGCGACGGTGGCCGACGATTTCGCCACCGACCATCGGCGGTTCGGCGGTTACTGAGTGCCGCGGTCCTGCCAGGTGAGCGGGGTCGCCCGGACTTCGGCGATACTGCGTCCGCGGCGGCGCCGGAACAGGCTGCGCAGAGTGCCCGCGTTGAGGTAGCCGACCCGGGCGGCCACCGTCTCGACGGTGGCGTTGGTGGTGCGCAGCAGCCGGGTGGCGCGCTCGAGGCGGATCTCGTTCACGAAATCCCGTGGTGACATCCCGATTTCGGCCTGGGTCGCGCGCTGCAGGCTGCGCACGGTGACGCCGAGTTCGCGGGCGGCGTCGGTGATCCGGAACTGCTCGGCGATATGGCCGCGCACCCAGCGTTCGAACGCCGCCACCAGCGAGTTCCCGCGCGCGATCACCTGCGGGACGATGTAGTCGCGTTGCTCGCCTCCGCTGCCGGCCAACAGCATCCGGGCCGCGCGTTCGGCTTGGGCGGGACTGCGACCGGCCACCGTGGCCAATGCGAGGTCGAGGTGCGCCAGGGCCGCCGCGGCCGTCGCGATATGACCGGAACGGCACAGGATGCGTCCCTCGTCCAGGTCGACGTTCGGATAGCGGCGGCGGAAGGCCGGGCCGAGCCACCAGCTCGTCGTCGCGGGCAGCCCGTCGAGCACCCCGGCCTCGGCGAGGAAGAAGGTTCCGGTGCACGCGGCGGCCAGCCCGGTCCCCGCCAGGTGCGCCTGCGAAATGCGTTCCAGTACCGGCCTGTTGGCGGGCGCGGCGATGAGGTCGACCACCGCGTCGGCATCCATGGCCAGCACGGCGGGCACGATGATCGGGCCGATGTCGGCGGGTACCTCGGCCAACGGTGTGGTGGGAATCAGATGGCCGTGGCCCGAGCGGACGCTGCCGCCGAGCGCGACGGTGTGCACCCGCCACGGCTCGGGTTCCAGCTCCGGATCGTCGACGAGCGAGTTCGCCGTGTTGAAGACCTCCAGGACGGCGGCGAGACCGAGGTCTCCGACGCCGTCCACGACGAAAATCGCGACATCCATGTCGCAAACAGTACTGAATGCGTCGGATACGACACTGCTATTGCGCGTATCCACCGCTTAGGGTTTCCGGTATGACGGTGTGGGCGAACAGAGGTGCACGATGCGCATCGTGAGCAGTGCGTGTCACCTCTTCGAATACGAGGTCACCGCGGCGGGGCCGTGCGCGGTCGCGCTGGATCCGGCGGCCGTGCGCGCCCGGAAGATGTTCGTGGACTGCCTGGTCCTGCAGATCGCGGTCGAGCCGGGCGATGCCGCGGTGCTTCCGGCGGCGGTCGAGGTCGTGAAAACCATTGCGCTACACAACGACGCCGGCTACATCGTCGTCGAGAGCGTGGCGCCGTGGGCACGAAACGATCGACGCGCCGGCGGTGGAGCACCCGACGACGTACTCACCGGCCTGGCGGATGCGCTGGACGTCGTGTCCGAGCTCACCGAGCGCCTGGAGGAACGCGGCGAACCGGTCCACCTGATGCCGTTCGGCTGGAACACGATTCGCTTCACCGAACTGGCCGGTGGGTCACGACCACGGCGGGTGACCCGATTGAATCCGGCACCGCTGCCGGCGGATCGGTCACGCCTCAGCCGCGCACCGCGGATGGCGGGCTCGTGCCGATCGCTGAGCTACTAGACCGGCTCACCAGCTCGGCAGGCGACGCCGTCCGGCGAGGACCTCACGCACCAGATCGTCGTAACCATCGGCCAATTCGGCCAGGTGATGCCAGGCACTGTGCAGCACATCGTCGTTCGCGTCGAGGGTCATCAGCGCGTGGTGCGCGCGGACCGACGCTTCGGCCAGCCGGTCGATGACGGCGCCGATCGTTTCGGTGTGCAAGGTGGCGCCGGAGCCCTGCTGCGGCACGGCGCGGACGATCCAATCGTCGATCGCCATCACCAATTCCATTCGCCGTCTGCCGATTTCGATCATCAGGGCGGAGTCCGGATCCGGTGTGGAACCGCCGCGGCCGAGCTGGCGTTCGAACAGCACCGCCAGGTCGCGCGCGAACCACAGGATCGGGCCGCCGATCACGCGGTGCCCCCGGCACGCACGCAACAACAGATCCGAACTCGGCAGAACTTCGGTCGTCAGGAACTCGACGGCCGTCGGTGTGTGTGGTGTGTCGGGCAATGCCACGACCACCATCGGGGACGTCTCCAAACCAGCCACGTTGCCTCGCCGTCGTCGCCGTACAACCAATGGTCAGGACGTTCATTACAATAAACCTCTGAATGTGTGTGTCAAGGGTCACACTGCCCCGTCAACCAGCAGAGTAGACTTTCCTTCCTTGAAGGTACAACCGAGGAGCGAGATGGCCGCCGGTCCGAGGTACCAGCGCATCGCCGACGTCCTACGGGAGGCGATTCGCGACGGCACGTACAAACCTGGTGATCGCCTGCCCAGCCACAACGAGCTGGCCGATCAGATGCATGTCTCGATCACCACCGCGCGCAACGCGATTCAGGTGCTCGTCGCCGAAAACCTGCTGTTCACAGCGACTTCCCGGGGCACGATCGTGCGCAGCCAGGAGGTCCTGGAATCCGTGGTGACCAGCCACATTCGGCGCGACCGCCCCAAGTCGGCACACGACATCTTCTCCGAGACCGCCCGCGCTGCCGGGCGGGAACCGGCCAAACAGTTCAGCGCCCGGATGGAACCGGCCGGTACGGACGTCGCGCATTGGCTCGGCGTACCGAAGGACTCCTGGGTCGTCGCCCGCACCGTGGTGCAGTACCTCGACAACGAACCGTGGTCGTGGGAGGTCAGCTACTACCCGCGTGACCTCGCCGAACTCACCGGAATCGATTCCCCGCACGACATTCCGGAGGGCACCACGCGGCGGCTGGCCGCACGCGGATATCCCGAAACGGCCCATCGGGATACGGTCGTGGCGCGCCCCGCGAGTGCCGACGAGGCCGCCGTCCTGGGTGTCGGAGCCGGCACCATGCTGCTCGACCATCTGCGCATCGGCGCCGGCAACACCCGCATCATGCGGGTCACCCGCCAGCGGTCGCTGGCCGCACGCAACCGGCTGGCCTACGAACTCGGTGACGACGAGGGCACCGCCCTCATCCGCAAGACCCTGGGGGCGCCGCCTCCTCCGGGCAACTCCCATTCCTTCGGTAACTCGCTGGTTCCCGGCTCACCATGACGATCCGCATCCGCCGGGCCCGCTCGGCCGACCTCGGCAGCATCTGCCGACTACGGCTCCAACGGACGGCCTGGCTTGCGGCACGCGGGTCGGACCAGTGGACCCGGCAGGGCCGGGGGCTGCCGATCGAACGGTTTGCCCACGCGGTCGGCCGGTCGGTCTCGGCCGGGGAGACCTGGGTGGCGGAGGTGAACGGCGAATTCGCGGGAACCGTCACCGTGAACGATCGCGCCGACCCCGGTTTGTGGTCACCGCGGGAGATCGCCGACGCGGTGATCGTGCACTACATGATCGTCGATCTGCGCTTCGCCGGCTGCGGTGTCGGCCGCGCGCTGCTCGCCCATGCCGCCGCGGTGGCCGTTGCGCGGCAACGCAATTGGGTGCGATTGGACGCCTGGACCAGGAATACCGACCTGCACCGGTACTACCGCGCGGCCGGATTCCGGCTGGCCCGCATCGCCAACCCGGGGGTCACCGGACCGTCGGCCGCGCTGTTCGAACGGCGCACCGACAGCTGGGACTTACCGGAACCGATAGTGCGGCGGCACCTGCACGCGTGACCGGGGCGATCCGGTGCCCTGACCTCAGACCGGCGGCAGATAGCTCACCTGCACCATTTCGTTCTCCCTGGCACGGGATACGAGCGTGCCCCGGCCCGGTGCCAGCTTGCCCGACCGTACGTCGCCGAGCAGTTTGCCCTCGTCCTTGGGCGCCGACATCAGCAGCGCGTCGACCGACAGGTCCTTCATCATGCCCAGCACCTTGTCGTACAGCGCCCGCGAGGCACCGCCGGAGCGCCGCGCCACGATCAGATGCATACCGATATCGCGGGCCTGCGGGATGAATTCCAGCAGCGGTTCGAGCGGATTGCCCGCACCGGTGGCGACCATGTCGTAGTCGTCGACCACGATGTAGATCTCCGGCCCGGTCCACCAGCTGCGGTCGCGCAACTGCTGCGGCGTGATGTCCGAACCCGGAATCCGCTGTCGCAGATAGGCGGCGACCTCCTTGATCATGTCGAACGACGTCTGGCCGGAGGTCGAGTAGCCGGCCAGCTGCTGGCCCTCCAGGACGCCGAGCATCGTGCGCCGGTAGTCGATCAGGATGACGCGCGCCTGCTCGGCCGTCGAATTCTCGGTGATGCCGAGCACGATGTTGCGCAGCAGCGTGGTCTTGCCGCACTCCACGTCGGCGAAGGCCATCAGATGCGGCTGGGCGTCGAAATCCATGACCAGCGGCGCCAATTCGTTCTCGCCGAGGCCGACCACCACCCGGGTGGCGCTGCATTCGATCCCGTGCTTCGCGGCCTCGGCGAGCACCTGTTCGCGCGGCACCCGCAGCGGCAGCATGCGGACCGCGGGCGCGCGTCGATCACCGTAGAGCTCGGCGAACTGGCTGCGCGCCAGCGCGATACCGTCGGAGAGAGTCGCCGGATCGGAGCTGGAATCCAGGCGCGGCAGGGCGACCAGCATATGCAGCTTCTCCGGTGTGAGACCGCGGCCGGGGCGGCCCACCGGTACCAGCACCGCGGTGCGGCGGTCCATTTCGGAATCGCTGGGGTCGCCGAGGCGCAGTTCCAGCCGGGTGCCGACGAGATCCTTGACCGCCGGGCGGATCTCGCCCCAGCGGGTGGCGCCGATCATGAGGTGGATCCCGTAGGACAGACCCTGCGCGGCCAGTGCGTTGAAGGCCGGTTCCAGCACGTCGAATTCGGCGCGGATGGTCGCCCAGCCGTCGACGACCAGGAAGACGTCGCCGAACAGATCCTGCGACAGCGGGTCCGCCGCCTGTTCGGCCGGACTCCGCTGTGCAAGTTCGGCTTTACGGCGGCGGAATTCGTGGATCGACTCGATGCCCAGCTCCCGGAACCGCTCCTCGCGCTGGTGCAGCAGGGTCACCATCTCGGCGACGGTACGGCGCACCCGGTCGATATCCATGCGCCCGGCCACCGAGCCGACGTGCGGGATGTCGGACAGGCCCGCCAGCGTGCCACCACCGAAGTCCAGGCAGTAGAACTGCACCTGCTCCGGCGTGTGGGTGGCCGCGGCCGCCATGATGATCGAACGCAGCGTGGTCGACTTGCCCGACTGCGGACCGCCGACCACGGCCAGATTGCCCTGTCCCGCCGACAGATCCACGATCAGCACATCGCGGCGCTGCTCGTAGGGCTTGTCGATCACACCGATCGGCCACCACAACCGGCCGTGCCGGTTCACCGGCGAGCGCCAGTCCGGATCGGGTAGCAGCATGTCCACCGACGGTGATTCGTCCAGCGGAGGCAGCCACACCTCGTGGGCGGGGCGGCCGTGACCGCGCAATCGGTCCACCACCACGTTGAGCAGTGTCTTGGGCACGGTTTCGGCGGGGGTGCCGGGCGGCAGCTCCAGCTCCGCCTCCGGTGAGCCGGGCGGCGGCGGAAGTTCGGGCCGGCCCAGCGGTCCGCGCGCCGGAGCGGCGGTGACCGGTGTGCGCACCCGGACCGGCGCCGCGGTGAACACCACCGGCTCCTGTCCGCCGCCGCGCTGCCCACCGCCGGTGCGGCCGGGCGCGTTGCCCGCGGGTGATTCGTAGGCGCCGGAGACGTAGCAGGCGTTGAACCGCAGCGGATCGTCGGCATCGCTTTTGAGGTAGCCCGAGCCCGGCACACTCGGCAGGTGATAGGCGTCGGTGATGCCGAGCACCGCGCGCGACTCGTTGGCGGAGAAGGTGCGCAGGCCGATCCGGTAGGACAGGTGCGAGTCCAGGCCGCGCAGCTTGTTCTCCTCGAGCCGCTGCGAGGCCAACAGCAGGTGGACGCGCAGGGACCGGCCCAGACGGCCGATCATGACGAATAGGTCCGCGAAATCCGGCTTCTGCGAGAGCAATTCGGAGAACTCGTCGACGATGATGAACAACGCGGGCAGCGGATCCAGCGCCGCGCCGGCCGCGCGGGCTCGCTCGTACTCGGTGACGTTGGCGAAGTTGCCGGCCGAGCGGAGCAGTTCCTGGCGCCGGGTCATCTCCCCCGACAGCGCGTCCTTCATGCGGTCGACGAGGGCGATCTCCTCCTCCAGGTTGGTGATCACCGCGGCGACGTGCGCGAGCGATTCGAGTCCGAGGAACGTCGCGCCACCCTTGAAGTCGACCAGCACCATGTTCAGCTGATCCGGCGAATGGGTCGTCACCATGGACAGCACCAGGGTGCGCAGGAATTCCGACTTACCCGAACCCGTTGCGCCGATGCACAATCCGTGCGGGCCCATGCCGTTCTCGGCCGACTCCTTGATGTCGATCTCGACGGGAGTGCCGTCGGGCGTGATGCCGATCGGCACGCGTAGCCGCTCTCGATCGTTGCGCGGGCGCCACACCGACGCCGGATCGATCTGCGCGGCATCGGGAATCTTCAACAGCTCCATCAGGCCGGGCACGGCTCGCGATTCGTCGCCGAGGCTCACGATCTGGGCCGCGGTGGCCACCCGATAGCGGGCCAGCGCCCGCGCCAGGGTCTGCGCTTCGGCGATCGTCACCGGGTCGGACGTGGCGAATTGCTCCACGCCCGCGGCGGATCTCGCGGCGACGGTACCGTCGGCGACCACCAGTTGCAGACCGCGGCGCACCGCGAGCCCGGCCTGCGGCGCGGTGAGGTCGAGCACGGTGACCGAGTCCAGGCCGGCGTCGCTGACGATCCGCTCGGTACCGCTGACATAGCCGTCGTCGATGATGACCAGCAGATGGATGCGCCCGGCGGTGGGCTGGGCGTTGCGCATGAACCGGCCGCGCTCGAGCAGTTCGGCCGCCATCGAGGTCTCGAGTTCGGCCAGCGAGCGATACATCATCCGGGCCGCGCCCATGCCGTCGCGGTCCACCGGATGTTGCAGGTGCGGGAGCCATTTCGCCCACGACCAGGCCTCGGCGTCCGGGTCGGCGCAGATGATCGCGACCGCGGCGTGGTCGGGGCCGTGGAAGGTCACGTATTCCATCAGCATGGCGCGCACCAGCATGCGCGTCTCGTCCGGCCGGCCCTCGATGTTGATCGCGGGGAACGCACGCAGCGACAGGGCCGTGGGCAGGCCGTGCACCACCGAGTGGGTGCGCACGAAGCGGCGCAGCGCCACTGTGGAGACCGGTTCGAGGTCCTCGAGTGGACCGGTCTCCGGGCGGGCCAGTTTGGTGGCCAGCCGGTGACTGCCGACCCCGACGCGCACATGCCCGAAATCCGGATCGTTGGGGCGGCGTTCCCACATCCGGCGGGTGCCGGCCACCGCGCGCAGATCGGCCGGTTCCGGATGGCTCCAGATCAGCGATTGCAGCTGGGCGCCACCGGTTTTGCGCACATCGCGGCGGACCTGGTCGAGGTAGCGGAAGTAGTCCTTGCGTTCCTCGTTCAGTTCGGCGGCGCGCTTGGGGCCGCCCGAGCCGCGCATCCCCGCCATCATCCCGACCATCGACATCAGCATCATCATCGGGAACATCAGCATGAAGGGGTTGGCGAGCAGATTGCGCCCCATCATCACCATCATCGCGAGCATGCCGACCACCGCGACCACCATGACCACGGGCATGAGCCGCATCAGCAGGGCGGGCGGCACCGGCCGCGGAATCTCCGGCGGGGCGGTCAGCGCCACCTCTCCGCCCGGTGCCCGCGGCGGGGCGATCCGCGGTCGGCGCACGAATCCGTCGGTGGACATGCCTACTCTCCTCGAGGCGAGTCGGTCCCGGTGGGAGCCGGGGTGGCGGACAGGTATCCGGCGGCCGGATCGTCGGCGACCGGTTCGGATCGCCTGCGCCGGTAGGGAAGGGCGGCGGCCCAGCCGACGGCCAGCAGGGCCAGCAACGCGCCGGAGCCGACGGTCGCCACCCGGCGCGGCAGCGGATCGGGGCCCGGATCCGGGGCGGGCGGCGCGATCGCCTGTGGCACCTGCGCGGCCTGGCCGGGTGGCGGCGGCAGCTGCGCGGTGAGCGCCGCCAGCGGATCGATGAGGCCGAACCCGACCCGATCGTCGCGGCCCGCGCCGGGGTTGTGCGCGGTTCGCTCGATCCGGTCGATCACCTGCGCCGCGCTCAGTTCGGGAAATCTGCTGCGTACCAAGGCCGCCAGACCCGAGACGAAGGCCGCCGAGAAGCTGGTGCCGTCGATGGTGAGCGGTCCGTCGTCACCGTGTTCGGTGTCGACCAGACCGGTTCCGCCCGGCTTGCTGTCGAGGGAGATGATCGACCGGCCGGGCGCGGCGACCCCCACCCACGGGCCGTGGATCGAGAACGGCGAGGTCGCGCCGTCCGGATCGGTCGAGGCGACCGAGAGCACGTACGGGGTGAACCAGGCCGGGCTGATGACGGTGCGCACTCCGTTCCAGCCGCTGGTGTCGTTCTGGGCCGAGCAGGCGGACTGGTCGAGATTGCCCGCCGCGGCGACCACGACGACATTGCGGTCGGCGGCGTATTCGACCGCCGCGCCCAGTGCGCCGTCGGCGGTCTCGGAACCGGCTGGGCTGCAGGACACTTCGGAGATGTTGATCACGGTGGCGCCCATGTCGACCGCGCGCACCACGGCGGCCGCCATCGTCAGCACGTCACCGTATCCGCCGGCGGCGACCTTGCCGGTCTCGTCGTTGTTGCGGTTCTTCGCCTCGTACTGCAGGCTCAGCTGCCGGATGGCCAGGATCTGCGCCTCCGGGGCGACGCCGGAGAAGGCGTCGGCGGGACTCGGGCGCGCGGCGATCAAGCCGGCGACCAGGGTGCCGTGGCCGTCGCAGTCCTCGGTGCCGTCGCCGGCGGTCACGAAGTCGCCGCCGGGTTGCAGATCCGGCAGGCGCGGATGGCGGTTCACCCCGGTGTCGATGACGGCGACCTTCTGTCCGGCGCCGCGACTGAACTTCCAGGCCCGGTCCAGATCGAGAATCCGCTGGGGCAGTGGCGGATCCCGCGGAATCGCCCCGGTCAGATACGGCTCGGCGCAGACCGCGCGCTTCTCGGTCTGGTCCGGCGGACCGTTCTTCGCGTTGACGGCCAGCGCCTGCCCGAGGGCGCCCTCGTCGATCGCCGGCGGTGCGACCGCGGTCGCGGGACCACCGCCGAGCAGCGACGCGCCGAGTACCGCCGCGGCAGCGGCCACGCGCAGCCGGCGAGCCGCCCCGCGCGCGAAACCCGCTACCGGACAATCTCTTCCGTAGCGCAGCACAGTCATCGGCCCGATCAGATGTTCCGGGCGGCCGAATAGACGTCCATCAGCCACAGCGACAGCGGCACGATGGCGATGATCAGCAGATACTCGAAGATCTCGATTGCCCGCCGCACCACCGGCGACACGTCCGCGCGAGGTCCGAGCACACCGAAGGCGACAACCGCCGCGGCGACGATCAGCAACAGGCCCGCGCCGACCGCGCGCCAATCCTCGTTCGCCACAGCGGCTCCCGCGGTGACGGCGAGCGCCACCGCGGTGCCGCCCGCGATCATCGTCGACGCCTGGGTGAGATCGGCGTACGCCCGGCCACGCAGGCACAGCACCACCGCGGTGATCGCCGCCAGCACCAACCCCTGCCAGCGCGCCTCGCCCAGCGGATCGGCCCCCAGGACGGCGCCGAAACCCGCTGCGAGAGTGGCGCCCACCAGGACTCCGGACTGGTACTGATTCGCCGCGTGGGCCCGGCGCTCCAGCCCGGCCGCCGAGGGCAGCGCGGTCGCGCCGATGACGCCGATATCGGCGATGGTCGGGCGCGGTTCGTGATCGGTGGGGTCGATCGCGCCCCCGGCCGTCGGCACCGGGGGAACCGGCAGGCGCGCCGCGGCGACGGCCGCCCGGGGAGCCATCGTGATCAGCACCAGCCCCGCGATCAGCACGCCGACGGCGATCTTCGCGATGTCGAAGTCCCACACCATCCGTACCGCCGCCGCGACCGCGAGCACCGCGGCGCTGGTGACCACCGCGGCCACCACGAGCGACCCGGCGCGGGTCATCGAATACAGCGCCAGCGCCACCACCAGAGCCGCCACTGCCGCGAACAGGACGTGCGGTGATCCCACCCGGCCCGGTGTGAGCAGGCCCGCGCTCGCGCCCAGCAGCGCAATCGCGAACAGCGACAACACGTTCGCGGTCGTGCGCTCGGCCGGATAGCGGCGCGCGACGATCACCGCGGCGCCGGCGGCGAGCACGCCCACGCCGAGCGCGATGAATCCGTTCCAGATGCCGGTGCCCTTACCGGACACCAGGACCGCGACCGCGACGAGTACCGCGATCAGCCCGGCGCCCAACCCCATTCGGCGCGCCGCCGTCGGTGACCAGGCGTTTCCCGATTCGGCGGTGAGCCGCGAGACCGCGTCGATCACATCGTCGAAGAGCGCGGGCGCCTCCTTGGCGGTCACCGAGCGCAACACCAGCAACTCGCCGTCGAAAACCTCGGCGTCGGTGAGTGATTGGTGCGGCGGGATCGGATCGCGGCCGATCCGCGCCAGCGTCCAGTGCTGTGCGCGCACGGGCGCGCCCTCGTCGTGTTCGGTCAGGTCGGGATTGCGGGAATCGATCAGCTCGACCAGGTCGGTGATGTAGGCCGCGACCGGCACGGTCGCGGGCAGGCCCACATCGAGTTGAGTATTTCCGCCGATCACCGACACTCGGCACAATTCCGGGTCAACGGCCCCCACGCCGCTGCTCGACGACTCGGTCACGGATTACAGAACTCCCTACGATTTTCGTCGCTGTATTGCGACGTTCCAAACTTAACCGAGATCGGCTGTCACGGCAGCCGGTATGCTGAGCGAGAATTAGCACATTCACGCGTTTAGGGGACTGTCCGTATGACCGGCAACCGCCAAGCACAACGCGCCTTCGATGCCGGCGTATTGTCATTGGGCATCGCTATCGACGGCCAGGAATCCACGCCCGATCTCGAATATGCGAAGCTCGCATTCCAGCGCGCCACCGAATGGGATCCGGGCATGTGCGACGCCTGGCTGGGCCGGGCCGCGGCCGGGGAGATCACCCCCGAGGTGGTGTTCAACCTCTACAAGACCAGCGGCTCCACCCTCTACCGCGAGCAGCGCCGGCTCGGCCTGGCGCCGCGGCAGCTGGCGGGCCGGTTCGTGGTGGGCCAGTACATCGACTATCCGCTGGCCGGATACACCGAGATCTGGCTGGCGCAGGCGACCCAGCTGATCTCCGCCGGCGATTACGACGAGGCCGAGCAGGTGCTCGACGAGCTGGCCCGGCATCGCGCGGGTCTGCTGTCGCAGCCGGATCGGGATCTCGACGACCGGATCTGCCAGTACGTTCGCGGCCTGCTGCACTACACGACGCAGCGCTGGCCGGATGTGATGACCGTGCTGGCCGGTTCGGCGGACTGGCAGGACTCCTACCTGGCCGCGGGCGCGCACGTGATGGTCGGCACGGCCTGTGCGCAGCTCGGCCTGTTCGGCGAGGCGATCCGCCGGATGGAGGCCGCCGAGAGCGGTCCGATTCCGGCCGCGGCCACCACCGCCCGATTCTGCCGCGGACTGTGCCTGCGCGAGATGGGCCGCGAGGACGAGGCACAGGCCCTGTTCGAGAAGGTGTTCTCCGAGGCGCCGGACTTCGCCGCGAACACCCAGGCCATGCGCGACCGCAAGTACCGCCTCACGGTGACCTCGAAAGAACTGATCGACGCGCGCACCGACCGCTGGGATCCGGCCTCGGCGCCCACCGCCGAGCAGGTCGAGACCGAGGAGCGCGGCGATCGGGCCAAGCGCCTGCTCGAGGTCGCCCGCGCGGAGTTGGACGAGCAGATCGGCCTGGCCGCGGTGAAAACTCAGGTGGCGAAACTCCAGGCCACCGCGCAATTGGCGAAGATTCGAGCCGAGAAAGGTATGTCCAGCGCGCCACGCGGACAACACCTTGCGTTCACCGGCCCGCCGGGAACCGGTAAGACGACGATTGCCCGAGTGGTGGCAAAAATTTACTGTGGGTTGGGTTTGTTGAAAACCGATCGACTGGTAGAGGTAAAGCGTTCGGATTTCGTCGGTGAACATTTGGGAAGCACCGCGATAAAAACAAATAAATTGATCGATTCCGCGATGGACGGAGTGCTGTTCGTCGACGAGGCGTACACACTCATTCAGACCGGCCTGTCCGGCGGTGACGCGTTCGGCCGCGAGGCGGTGGACACCCTGCTGGCCCGGATGGAGAACGACCGCGATCGGCTGATCGTCATCATCGCCGGCTACGACGGCGAGATCGACCGGTTCCTGGCCTCCAACGACGGTCTGGCATCCCGCTTCGCCAAGCGCGTGAAGTTCGAGTCCTACACTCCCGAGGAACTCGGCCGGATCGGTCAGTTCATTGCGAGCAAACGGGATTCGGAGGTCGCCGAAGATGCGCTGGAACTGCTCCAGGCGGCGTGCCGGGAGCTCTACGAGCGCCAGGTGGTGGATCAGAGCGGTGAGCAGCGGCGGGCGGTGGACCTCGCCGGTAACGGCCGGTTCATTCGCAATGTGATCGAAGCCGCCGAGGAGGAGCGCGAATTCCGTTTGGCCACAGACGAATCCATCGACCTGTCGGCGGTGGACGAGACGGTGCTCATGCGGATCGAGGGCGCCGATATGGCCAAGGCGCTGGAAGGTGTACTCGGCGGATTGCGCTGAGCCGCACCGCGATCGGCGGACCGGTCGCGCTGCCGGACGGCCGTGGCGGTCAGTTGTTCTTGCCCGGCGGTGGGATCGGCCGGGCGCAGGCTACCGCGCTCGCGCCCGCGTCCGGGCACTGCGGCAGGCTGTCGTGACTCATCAGAGCGTCCTGCCGGGTCAGCGCCGGGCCCGCCGACAAGGCCTCCACGATCGGCTTCGGCGCCGGCTTCGGCGTCTTCGGCATTCCGAGGACCTTGGCGGTGTCGGCATCCGGGATGCCGTACCGAATCCCGTTGTCGCCCACATAGAACAGCGGGCCGTTGCTCACCGCGCCCGGCTCCGCGCCGACCGACCGCACGAACTCCCCCGTGCCCGGGCGCAGATAGACGCCGTCGATCCGATCGCCGGCGCCGTCCGCGGTCGCCGGGACGACCGGCTCCGCATCCGCGGGCAGGGGCAGCGCGCGGCCGGCGAGCAGAGTGACCGTGGCGCGCGCGTCGTCGGCGGCACGGGTCCACGACAGACAGGCCACCGGATCGGCGTCGGGCGCGAGCACGGACGGAACCTGCTGCGGGAAATCGTCGATCGGCAGCCGGTGCAGAACCGGGATACCGACGATGCGGTCCGGCGGAACGGTCGAGATCTCGTTCATCCCTTGCGAATTCGCGTCGCGGATCAGGCCCGCGGCGAACGGCGTGACCCGTTGCACGCCGTCGGCGAGGACCACGTACAGCTCGTCGGCGTCCACGCCGTGTACTCGGATCACACCGCCGACCGGCACATCCGACAGCTTGCCCGGACCCGGCGTCCCGTGCCGGTCGATGTCCGGAACTGCCAGCGGCGGAACGGGTTCGGTGGCATCGAGCAGCGCACCGCCGATCGGCCGTGGACGCTGATCCCGCAAACCGAGGGAGCGGACCAGAACGGAATCGCCGGGATCGATCTCGGCACGCTTACCGTCGTAGACGAGGAAGGTCTTACCGCCGTGGGTGGCCAGCAGCGCCTGGTCCGCGCGCACCGGCACCGCGCGGGCGCCACCGGCCGGATTGTCCAGCGGCCCGGCGATCACCGTGGTGAGCGGGCCCGTCGCGGCCGCACCACCCGTCGCGGAAGGCAGCAGGTTGTCACACATCGTCCAGGTGGACCGCCGGGGATCGCCCGATCCGGGCAGGGCACCGGGCGCGCCGGGAATACCCAGTAGCGGACCGCGCGGCTGGGTCAGTTTGCTGTCCTTGACCGAGGCCGGCGAGGCGTCGGCGCCGGTGACGAGGCGCGCCGAGGCCAGATTGAGCACCGGATGCAAGGTTCCGTCCACGAGGACGTAGAGCGCACCGGAATCCTTGCCCATCACGATCTTCGAGTCACCCACGGAGCCCTGCGGGTGCAGGAAGGCCAGGATCGCCGCACCCGCCACGCCCAAAAGTCCCAGTACGGCGCCGATGACGAGCGAACGGAACTGGGTCCGCATGGGGTCGTGCAGCATCCGGACGTCGCGCCGCACGAGCGCGTGCTCGTAACGCTTGAGCAGGAACCGGTAACCGTTGACTTGGGCACGGGTCGTCAACTGCGCCGGCACAACCGCCTCCCGATACCCACTAGCTGATTCCGATGACCCGATTCGAGGGCGCGAACCGATTCCGCCCGCGCTTCGACAGACTAGCGAAGCCGAACGAGTTCAGTCCATTATGTGCGCATGAACTCCACCGCGCGCGGAGAAAAAGTCACACCGCCTCGAGACGATTCATCCGATGCTTCCGAATCGCGCTCGAACGCACCGCAATTGCGTTCGACGGAATTCTGGCTCTTCCACCTGCTCCCCCTGCGCCTGGTGCTTCCGGTGCTGGTCACGGCGGCCGTGGGCGCCTTCGTGGCAAGGGTTTTCACACCGCTGTGGTGGGTCCCGGTCGTTGTCGCCGCGGTGGTGGTGATCGTCGCGCTGGCGCCGATTCGAGGCACTTCTCTCGCGCAATCCCTGGCGCGCGGAATTACCTTTCGTTGGCAATTGTTTCGTAATCGTTCCACCGCCGTTCAACATTCGCCATTCAATGTTCCACTGACGGAAGGCGGAAGTTACGGAATGCGCTGGGACGGTGGCCGGCTCATCACCATGTTGCGGATCGACGCGCAGCCGCGAACGGTCACCCGGCTCAGCCCGAGCGGTCTGCTCGGCGACGATATGCTGCCGCTCGCCGAGATCGCGCGCTGTCTCGATCAGTTCGACATCCGGCTGGCCGCCATCGATGTGATCAGCACCGGATCACGCAGTGCCGGCACCGGTGCGGTGGCGCGCGCCTACGAGAGCATCCTCGGGCCGCTGCCGGCCGTGGCGCATCGGACGGTCTGGGTGGTCCTGCGGCTGGATCCGCTGGCCAACGCCGCCGCCGTGGATCGGCGCGGCGGCGGGGCGGAGGGGACCCTGCGCTCGGCGGTCGTGGCCACGCGGCGGGTGGCCAATCGGCTCGCCGCGCGCGGTCTGTCGGCGGTCGCGCTCTCGGCGACCGAGATGAATCAGGCGGTCGCCCAGTTGACCCTCGGCGCGACGCCGGAGGAATTCGAGGAGACGACGGGCAGTCTGATCCACAACGGTTTTCACCACACCACCTACCGGATGACACCCGAGGCCCTGGGCTCTCGCGGCATCGCGGAGGTGTGGTCGACGCCGACGGTGACCTCCACGATCACCGTGCGGCTGCAGCGGGTGCCGGATGCCGGGCCCAGTACGGCCGCGACCACCGACACTTCGATCGCCGTGACGGCGACCGCACGCTTCGCGACCCGCGACGCGCCGTGCCGGGTGCGCTCCGCCGGACTGATTCCTTTGCCCGGAAAGCAGCGGCGCGCAATGCTTTTCAGCCTGCCGCTGGGCACCGGCGTGCCGGCGCTGCCGCTGGACAGCTACCTCGGACCGCCGGACGCCCTGGACCGGGTGCCGATGCCGATCGCCGGCTGCGGACAGCTCATCGGCGCCGACAACTCGGGCCAGGGTGTGGCGCTGCCGCTGGTGAGCCGGCACGTGCGCCGGGTCGAGGTCATCGGCTCCCCCCTGGTCGCCAAACAGGTGATCCTGCGCGCGATCGCGTTGGGCGCCAGTGTGGTGGTGCACACCAATCGGCACGACGAATGGCGGCCGATGGTCGGTTACGTCGATATGCCGCAGGCGCTCACGCTCGCCACCTGGTCGGCCGGTTCCCAGCAGGCCAGCTCGTATCGGTTCGCGACCATGGTGGTCTTCGACGGCATCGCGCCGAGCGGGCACCACTCCGACGCGACGGTGATGCTGCTGCGCCGGCCCGGGCAGGCAGCGGACGGATTCGAACCCGACGTCACCCTGATCGAGGATCCCGAGACGGCCAACCTGGTCACGGTGCGCACCGAGGCCGGGGAGACCCGGGTGTACATGGTGGCGACACCGGAGGAACTGCGCTACGTCGGCGCACATCCCGCCGTTCCGGCCTGACGCCGGCCGAGCCCGCCTCGGCGGTTCCGGCATGTGAAGCGGCTGCCCGCCGAACCCGGGCGACGACAGCGAAAGGCCCGCCCGATCTGGGACATCGGACGGGCCCTTCGTGGTGGAAACTGCGGTGCGGACTCAGCCGCCGAAGCCGTTGGCGACGACCTTGTCGGCGGCGGTCGCGTTGTTCATCGCCGCGGCGACGGCCTTGGACAGCGCCGACACCTTGCCCATGGCGGTGCTGGGGTCGCTGTCGCCGTTGATGTCGCCGAACTGCTGGTCCCACTTCTGCTTCGACTGCTGGAACGCCTCGAGACCGGCGTTGCCCTCCCACGCCTGGGCCAGCTTGGCCGCGCAGTCCTGCAGGTTGCTCGCCTCGGACTGCAGATCCTTGTGGAAGCCGTTCAGCAGGTCGGAGAGCTCCTGGAGAACTGTTCTTTCGTAAAGCATGTCGCTACCTTTCGTACGTGTGCGGTGGAACGGTTGTGCTGGATTCGCCTCAGACGCCGAGGTTGGTCAGACCGCCGGTCTGCGAGATGAGCTGACGGAACTCGTTCTCGTTCTCGCTCTCCAGGCCGGTGTAGGTCTTGTTACCGTGGCCGACCTCCTCGGTCATCTCGTTGAGGATCTGGTTCAGCTTGGCCGCTTCCTCGTCCCAGTCCTGGGCGGCCTTGTTGCACGCCGAGAACGCGTCGCCCTGCCAGCCGCGCTTGGCGGAGTCGACCGCCTCGGTCACGCGGGCGATGGTGGCGCGGATGCGATCGACCGAGTTGGCCATATCGGTCTGCGCCTGCGAAGTACTCGCTGCATCGTTACTGATTTGCTGTCCGGCCATCGTCAGGCCCCTCTCTGTGTTTTCCGGTAATGCGGGTGGTCGGTACTACAGGTGGTCACTGGCACGGGATCTCGCGAGCTAGGGCATCCACCTTCCCCCGGGCAAGGTGCCGATCAGCGCCGTAATCGCCTGTGCGACGCGGTGATCGGATCCCGGCGTGAAGGTGGTCCACATCCGCTGGTCGGATGCGATGCCCGGGCTGGCCGCGATCCGGCCCCGGGCGGTGTCGTACACCGCCGCGGCGCCGGAGGATCGGGTGGTGATGCCGTCGGCGTGGAGGTAGGCGACGATCTCGGCGTGCGCGTGGCACTGCGAGAGCGCCATACCGAATTCGATCGCCGCGCGTTCCGCCACGTCCAGTCCGTACAGCGCTTCGGCGAATTCCGTTGCCGCCGTGGCGTGGTCCAGTCGCTGCGCCAGCTCGTCGGTGGCGGCGCTGAAGCTCGCGATATCCGCGGGTCCGGCGGGACCGAGTACCTCCAGCACGGGACGGGCCAGTGCCGCACCGTCGTCGTCCGCCCAGATGGTGCGGACGTCGATCTGGTCGCCGGTGCGGACGGCGACCGCGTGCCCGGCGCCGCGCCGCACCACCGACACTCGATGCACCCCGGCCGCGGTGACGATCCGCGCCGCGAGTTCGGACTCGGGCCGGGCCAGAATCGACAGGGCCGCACCGAGTTCCGGCTCGACGTCGTCGTAGCGGTCCACGAGCCCAGCGGCGCGCAACCCGCGCAGCGCCTCGGCTCGCGCCGCGGTGAAGGCGTCGATCGAGTCCTGTCGTGGTCCGACCTCCAGCACCAGCGGCAACGTCTGCACGCCGAGCAGTTCGGCGACGGCCAGGACGGCGTCGTTGGTCAGGGTCGCCATAACACTCCTTACGCGGGACTCGCGGTTCCCGCCGCGGCCGGCCCCGCCGCCGCGCAGTCCGAGGAGGAACGCGTCGCCCGGGCGGGGGCGGCGGACGCACCCGCCGTCGGCGAATTCGAGATCGACGCCGGATTGGCCGCCGCCCCAGCGGTTCTCGGTGGCGTCGAGACGCCGCCCGCGTCCGGAACCGCGAGTCCCGCGTAAGGAGTGTTATGGCGACCCTGACCAACGACGCCGTCCTGGCCGTCCCGGTCTGCGC
>NZ_LZMK01000225.1:0-624 GCF_001665865.1 Nocardia sp. 852002-20019_SCH5090214
TCGGCGAAGGCGCCCATCACGCTCAGCAGCAGGTTCGCCATGGGTGAGTCCTCGCCGGTGAAAGTCAGGCTCTCCTTGACGAATTCGACCCGCACGCCCTTGCCGGTGAGGGTGCGCACGATCGAGCGGAGGTCGTCGAGGTTTCGGGCCAGGCGGTCCATCGAGTGAACGATCACCGTGTCGCCGTCACGCACGAACGCGAGCATCTCGGCGAGCTTCGGCCGCGCCGAGTCCTTCCCGGAGGCCTTGTCGGTGAAGGTGCGTTCGACATCGACGCCGTCGAGCTGGCGGACGGTGTTCTGATCGACCGTGCTGACCCGGATATAGCCGACCCGCATGATTCACCCCTCCAGAGACCGAAATTGTCAGGTTGAACTCTAAGAACCCAGCCGACAAGTGTCAAGAAAGGCGAATTCTCACCCTATTTTGACGCTGTTCGTCCCCGGTCACGACTGTGGTGTTGGGGTGTACCCCAGATGCGCAGGCACTGCCAGCACCACGCTCCGCAGCTGCGGCTGTAACGTGTTTCACTTCTGAGTGTCAACGGATTTCGGAGGGGACCGAACACAGATGCTGAGCTTCTTCGTCGAACGCGATGGTCGACTCGTCGCCCAGAAACTCGCC
>NZ_LZMK01000226.1:0-20171 GCF_001665865.1 Nocardia sp. 852002-20019_SCH5090214
CCGGCATCACCGCCCGCCGCGCCGCCATCGAGGCCATGCAGATGCGGGAGGAGAAGGCCCGCCGCGAGCACGCCGCCAACCGGGCCGAAGACCGTGGCGCCCTCGGGCACGATGACTGCTCTGCCGGGCGCCGGCGCGAATCTCGCGCTCACGGTGGACGACGGCGCGAGCCCCGAGGTGGTCGGCGCGTATATCCGCTTCGCCCGCGATACCGGCGCCCGCTTCACGTTCTTCGTGACCGCCGCCTACGACTCGTGGACCGTGCACCGGGACGCGCTGCGCCCGCTGGTGGAGTCCGGGCAGATCCAGCTGGGCAACCACACCTGGGATCATCCCGCGCTCACCAAGATCTCCGCCGGCGCCGTCGCCGACCAGATCCGTCGTACGAAAACGTTCCTGCACAACAACTTCGGCGTGGACGGAACACCCTATTACCGACCGCCCTACGGGTACCACAACGCCGCGGTGGACCGGGTCGCCGCCGATCTCGGATATACGGTGCCGACGCTGTGGTTCGGTTCGCTGTCGGACTCCTCGATCGTCACCGAGGACTTTCTGATGCAGATGGCCGCGAAGTACTTCAACCCGCAGGCGATCGTCATCGGTCACGCCAACCATCCGGCCGTCACACACTGCTACGGCCGGTTGGTCGACATCATCCGCGAGCGCCACCTCTCGATGGTCACCCTCGACGACGTGCTGCTGCCGCCGCGCTGAACACCCAGCGCGGGAGAAACTTACGCGACGACGTTGACCAGCTTGCCGGGGACCACGATGACCTTGCGCGGGGTCTTGCCGGCCAGGAATTCCAGCAGCTTCTCGTCGGCGAGCGCCGCCGCCTCCACCGCCTTCGCATCGGCGTCCGCCGGTACGCTGACCCGGCTGCGGACCTTGCCGTTGACCTGGATCGGATATTCGACCGAATCCTCCACCAGCAGTGCGGGATCCGCGATCGGGAAGGGCCCGTGCGCCAGCGCCGTGGTGTGGCCCAGGCGTTCCCACAGTTCCTCGGCGATATGCGGGGCCATCGGTGCCAGCATCAGCACCAGCGGTTCCACCACCGTGCGCGGGGCGCCCTGCGGGTACTGCTTGGTCAGATGGTTGGTCAGCTCGATCAGCTTCGCGCCCGCGGTGTTGTCGCGCAGGGCGGCGTAGTCGGCGTCGACACCGTCGATCGTCTTGTGCAGCAGGCGAAGGGTGGCATCGGCCGGCTCGGCGTCGGTGACCCGCGCGGCCCCGGACTCCTCGTCGACCACCAGGCGCCACACCCGCTGCAGGAAGCGGTGCGCGCCGACGACATCCTTGGTCGCCCAGGGACGCGAGGTGTCCAGCGGGCCCATCGACATCTCGTACAGCCGGAAGGTGTCCGCGCCGTACAGATCGCACATCTCATCGGGGGAGATGGCGTTCTTCAGCGATTTGCCGATCTTGCCGTACTCCTGGAAGACCTCGATCTCCACGCCGGAGGTGTTCGTCCAGAAGAACCTGCCGTCGCGCTCGACCACCTCGGCGGCCGGGATGTAGGTGCCGCGCTCGTCGGTGTAGGCGAAGGCCTGGATGTAACCCTGGTTGAACAAGCGCCGGTACGGTTCCGGGCCCGACACCTCACCCAGATCGAACAGCACCTTCTGCCAGAACCGCGCGTACAGCAGATGCAGTACCGCGTGTTCCACGCCGCCGACGTACAGATCCACGCCGCCGGGGTCGTTCGCACCGTGTTCGGCCGGGCGCGGGCCCAGCCAGTAGCGCTCGTTCTCCGGCGCGCAGAACGCCTCCGTATTGGTCGGGTCGGTGTAGCGCAGCTGGTACCAGGAGCTACCGGCCCACTGCGGCATCACGTTGGTGTCGCGGCGATAGGTCTTCACCCCGTCGCCCAGATCCAGTTCGACGGTCACCCAGTCAGTGGCCTTGGCCAGCGGCGGCGACGGTTCGGAATCGGCGTCGTCCGGATCGAAGGTGACCGGCGCGAAGTCGCGCACCTCCGGAAGTTCCACCGGCAGCATGGATTCCGGCAGCGGATGCGCCGCGCCCTGCTCGTCGTAGACGATCGGGAACGGCTCGCCCCAGTAACGCTGGCGGGCGAACAGCCAGTCGCGCAGTTTGTACTGGATGGTGCCCTTGCCGTGGCCGTCGCGTTCCAGGCGCTCGACGACAGTGGCCTTGGCGGTCTCGACGTCCAGCCCGTTCAGGTAGTCGGAGTTCACCAGCAGGCCGTCGCCCGAATACGCGGACTCCGAGATGTCGCCTCCGGCAATGACTTCCACGATCGGCAGGCCGAACGCCCGCGCGAACTCCCAGTCGCGCTGGTCGTGGCCGGGTACCGCCATGATCGCGCCGGTGCCGTAGCCCGACAGCACATAGTCGGCGATGAAGATCGGCAGCTGCGCCCCGTTGACCGGGTTGGTGGCGTAGGCGCCCAGGAAGACGCCGGTCTTCTCCTTGTTCTCCTGCCGCTCCAGATCGGACTTGGCGGCGATCGACTTGCGGTAGGCCGCAACGGCTTCGGCCGGCGAGGCAGCGTCGAAGGTCCACCGGGGGTCGACGTCGGCGGGCCACTGCGCGACGGCCAGCCGGTCCACCAGTTCGTGTTCCGGGGCCAGCACCACATAGCTCGCCCCGAACAGCGTGTCGGGCCGGGTGGTGAAGACCTCGATGTTCTCCCCGTTCGCTGTATCGACGGTGGCGCTCCCGGGGCGCTCCGTGGTTACGCCGGCTGCCTCCTCCGCGCCCGTCGCTCGCACCACGGCGAACGAGACCTCGGCACCACGCGAGCGCCCGATCCAGTTGCGCTGCATGGCCTTCACGTTGTCCGGCCAGTCCAGCAGGTCCAGATCGTCGACCAGGCGGTCGGAGTAGGCGGTGATGCGCATCATCCACTGCCGCAGGCGTTTCCGGAACACCGGGAAGTTGCCGCGCTCACTGCGGCCGTCGGCGGTGACCTCCTCGTTGGCCAGCACGGTGCCCAGTCCGGGGCACCAGTTGACCATCGAATCCGATTGATAGACCAGGCGATACGAGTCCAGCACCGCGCCCTGTTCGGCGGGCGACAAGTCGGCCCACGCGCGACCGTCCGGGGTGGGGCGCTCACCCGCGGCGAATTCGGCCACCAGATCCGCGATCGGGCGGGCCTTGTTCGCCGAGGTGTCGTACCAGGCGTTGTAGATGCGCAGGAAGATCCACTGCGTCCACTTGTAGAACTCGGGGTCGGTGGTCGCGAACGAGCGGCGCCGGTCGTGGCCCAGGCCCAGCCGGTCCAGCTGGCGCTGCATGGTCGCGATATTGGATTCCGTGGTCACCCGCGGATGCGCGCCGGTCTGTACCGCGTACTGCTCGGCGGGCAGGCCGAAGGCGTCGTAACCCAGCGCATGCAGCACGTTGCGGCCGTGCATGCGGTGGTAGCGCGCGAACACATCGGTGGCGATGTAGCCCAGCGGATGGCCGACGTGCAGACCCGCACCCGACGGATACGGGAACATGTCCTGGATGAACAGCTTGTCGGCAGGGGTCTCGCCGGCCAGCGGGCCGACCGGATTCGGCGCGTGGAAGGTGCCGCGCTCCGCCCACACCCGCTGCCATTTGCCCTCCAGGGCGCCGGCCAGTTCCGCGTTGTAGCGGTGCGCGGGCACATCGGTTCCGGGAAGCGTGGGCAGGCTGCTTTCGGGCCCGTCACCCCGGCCGGTCGATGCGCCGGCTGTATCGGTTGCACGAGTGTCCTGCACGGTCCTGCCTTCTTGTCGCCGAGTTCCCCTGGTGAACGTCTGTGGACAACGTCGTCACTCAGGGTAGAGCGTGCGCACGTCAGCACCCAAAAAGGGGTGAGCGGGTCGTTCGCGGCGGCGGCGAGCCCCGCGGGCGCCCGGTTTTGATACCGGAGTACCGTATTCCGGGTGTTCGTGGTCGCGCTCCTCCTGTTTCTGCCGGCGGCCGTGGCCGTTGTCACGGGTGTGCTCGGGCTGACCGGCACCCTGCCACCCAATCGGTTCTTCGGTGTGCATACCGAAGAAGCCCTCCGCACCGAAGAGGCGTATCGCGTCGCCAACCGCGTCGCCGGGCCCACCTCGGTCGGTGCGGGTCTGCTGCTGGCCGCCGCCGGTGCGATCGCGCTGGTCGCGACGGTATGGGTGGGCTTGGCTGCCGCCGCGGTGGCACTGGTCGTGGCCCTGTTCACGCTGGGCGCCGGGGTCAACGCGGCCAACGACGCGATCGCGGGGCTCGCGCCCGCCGAGGTCGGCGGCTGTGGCAACTCCTGCGGCGCGTGCTCACTGCGCGACGCCTGCCAGCCCGCCAATTGATCCCTCCGGTGTCCGGCCGTCCGGTATGACAGGCCCGCTCACGGTCGGCTTCGACCTCGACATGACCTTGATCGACTCGCGTCCCGGCATCCGCGCCTGCTATCGCGAGCTGTCGAGACGCACCGGCACCCCCATCGACAGCGATCTGGTCGTCACCCGCCTCGGGCCGCCGCTGGAGCACGAGCTGGCCAACTGGTTCCCCGCCGACCGCGTCCCGGCGGTGGCCGATATGTATCGGGCCATGTATCCGGATTTCGCGATCACCGGCACGGTGGAACTGCCCGGCGCCCGCGCGGCGACAGCGGCGGTCCGGGCGCTGGGCGGCCGCGTGATCGTGGTCACCGGCAAATACGAACCCAACGCCGAATTGCACCTCACCCACCTCGACATTCCGGCCGACGCCGTGATCGGCGACCTGTGGGCCGAACAGAAGGCCCAGGCCCTGCGCGACCACGAGGCGAGCGTGTACATCGGTGACCACATCGGCGATATGCGCGGCGCCCGCGCGGCGTCGGCGTATGCGGTCGGGGTGACCAGCGGTCCATGTGACGCGGCGCAGCTGCGGGCCGCCGGCGCCGATGTCGTCCTGCGTGATCTCACCGAATTCCCCGGTTTGCTGCGCGAGCTCGCGAGCTGATACCAGGCAGGCGCACGTCCTATCGCCGGTCCGGGTCGCACTCCGGTGCGGGGATCGAGCGGGAGAGCGGACTACCGGCCGGGAGCACGTAGAACACCGTGAGCCGCAAGGGTTTTCGCGTGCGGTTGCGGGCGGTGTGGGCGTGGGCGGCGCCGGCGGGCTCGCGAAATATCCGCCCCGGGCGATAGGCGACCGGGACGCCGTCGGTGCCGGGATGGTCGAGAGTGCTGCCGGTGACCAGGACGAACAGCGTGGCGTCGTGATAGTGCCAACCACTGTCACCGCCCGGTTCGACGATCGTCTGCCGGAGCAGGAACTGCCACCGCGCCACCCGCAGCCGTATCAGCACCCGGCTGCGAGTACCGGCGGCCGGCTGCGGATTGGGCCGAAACGTTCCGAGGACGGGCATGGCACCGATGATGCCGGATACCGGTCGGCCGCGTACCGGGTCAGCCGCGCGGCGCGTACATGATCACGGCGACGCCCACCAGGCAGGTCGCCGCGCCCGCCACATCCCAGCGGTCCGGCCGGAAGCCGTCGAACGCGATGGCCCACAGCAGCGACCCCGCGACGAACACACCGCCGTAGGCGGCCAGGATCCGGCCGAAATGAGCATCCGGCTGGAGCGTCGCGACGAATCCGTACAGCCCCAGCGCGATCACCCCGGCCCCCGCCCAGGCGAACCCGCGATGCTCACGCACCCCTTGCCACACCAGCCACGCCCCGCCGATCTCGGCGAGCGCGGCCAGGACGAACAGCAGGATCGAGCGCACCACGGTCACGAACGGCGAGCCTACGAGACTCGGTGCCGGTGGATCCGGACGGGACGGCCGGCGCGTTGCCGGCCGCGGCGTCTAGACGATCCCCAGTGCCAGCATCGCGTCGGCGACCTGGGTGAAACCGGCGATGTTCGCACCGGCGACGTAATCGCCCGGGGTCCCGTACTCTTCGGCGGTCTCGAGGCAGCGGTCGTGGATGCCGCGCATGATCGTCTCGAGGCGCTGTTCGGTGTGTTCGAAGCTCCACGAATCGCGGGAAGCGTTCTGCTGCATCTCGAGTGCGCTGGTGGCCACCCCGCCCGCATTGGCGGCCTTGCCCGGTGCGAAGGTCACGCCCGCGTCGACCAGCAACCGGGATGCCTCGGGGGTGCAGGGCATATTGGCGCCTTCGGCCACGATGGCGCAACCGTTGTCGATCAACCGGCGGGCATCGCTGCCGTTGAGTTCGTTCTGCGTCGCACACGGCAGCGCGATATCGCAGGGCACCGCCCAGATCGAGCCGGAATCCACGAAATACGCCGAGCCACGGGCGATGTCGGGATATTCGTGAATGCGCCCGCGCCGGTCGTGCTTGATCTCCTTGAGCAGTTCGAGATCGATACCCTTGTCGTCGACGATGTAGCCCGAGGAGTCCGAACAGGCGACGACGGTGCCGCCCAGTTGGTGCACCTTCTCCACGGCGTAGATGGCGACATTGCCCGAGCCGGAGATCACCACGCGTTTGCCCTCGAAGCTGTCGGCGCGCCGGTCGAGGATCTGCTCGGTGAAGAAGACGGTGCCGTATCCGGTCGCCTCGGGGCGCACCTGCGAGCCACCCCAGCTCAGCCCCTTGCCCGTGAGCACGCCGGATTCGTAGCGGTTGGTGATGCGTTTGTACTGGCCGAACAGATAGCCGATCTCGCGACCGCCCACGCCGATATCACCGGCCGGAACGTCGGTGTGCTCGCCGATATGCCGGTAGAGCTCGGTCATGAAGGACTGGCAGAAGCGCATCACCTCCGCGTCCGACCGCCCCTTCGGGTCGAAATCCGAACCACCCTTACCGCCGCCGATCGGCATTCCGGTGAGCGCGTTCTTGAAGATCTGCTCGAATCCCAGGAATTTGACGATGCCCAGATAGACCGACGGATGGAACCGCAGGCCGCCTTTGTAGGGGCCGAGCGCGGAGTTGAACTCGACCCGGAAACCGCGGTTGATCTGCACCGTGCCACTGTCGTCGACCCACGGCACGCGGAAGATTATCTGCCGCTCGGGCTCGCACAACCGCCGGATTACCGCCGCGTCGACGTACTGGGGATGTTTGGCGACGACCGGTCCGAGGCTGTCGAGCACCTCGCGCACGGCTTGGTGGAATTCCGATTCACCGGGGTTGCGCTGCAGTACCTCGGCATAGATGTCCTGCAGCTTCTCGTCCAGGGCGGCCATGGACGCACTCCTTCCGGTCGTCGACTGCGCCGACGACCCGGGCCGGATGGCACCGACCCGGGCCCGATCGGCCTCGTTCCTACGTTCTCACGCGAGGACGACGGGGTTTCGACCGGTATGTCCGTTAATCACTGGGTAGTAGCTCAGTTGGTCTTGCGGCGGAACAGCGAGCGCGACCAGAGATAGCCGACCACCGCGAAGCCGACGCACCAGACCACCGCCGCGATGCCGTTGCCTCCGATGGCCGTGCCCATGAGCAGTCCGCGCAGCGTTTCGGTCAGGGGCGTGAAGGGCTGGTACTCGGCGAATTGCCGGACACCGGCGGGCATGGTGTCGGTGGGAGCCAGGCCGCTGCCGAGAAAGGGGAGGAAGATCAGCGGAGTCGGGGTATTGCTCGCGCTCTCCGGTGTTTTGGCGGCCAATCCGAAACCCACTCCGAGCCATGCCAATCCGAAGATCACCAGGGCGATGAGGCCGAAGGCGGCGAGCCATTCCACGACGGTGGCATCGGGACGGAAGCCGATCAGCGCCGCGACTGCGACCATCAGGCCGACACCCAGCACGCCTTGGATCACGGTCCCGGCGACCTGGCCGGTGAGGATCGAGGAATGTGCCATGGGCATGGTCCGGAACCGGTTCACGATGCCCTTGGTCATATCCGAGGCGATGGCCACCGCGACCCCGACCACCAGATAGGCCGGAATGATCAGCATCATGCCGGGGACCAGGTAGTCGATGTAACTGCCGCCGGTGGCTTTCTCCAGTGCGCCACCGAAGATGTAATTGAACATCAGCAACATCACCAGCGGCATGATGAACATGCTGATCGTCATGCCGGGATAACGCTTGGCGTGCACCAGGTTCCGGCGCAGCATCGTGCGGGAGTCGGCGAGGGTGTGCGTGGTCATCGTGCGGATTCCTTCTCGGGTGCGGTGCGGCCGGTGAGGGTGAGGAAGACGTCGTCGAGATCGGGGGTGTGCACAGACAGGCTTTCGGGCTCGATGCGGGCGCGGCCGAGCCGGTCCAGAACATCGCGCAGCGAGGCGACGCCGCCGTCGCTGGGCACCGCCAGGGTCGAGTCCGTCGTCGTTCCGCCGAGTAGTTCGGCGGCGCTGCGCAACTGTTCCTCGTCGCCGAAGGTCAGGCGGATATGTCCGCCCGGCACAAGGCGTTTCAGCTGTTCGGGCGTGCCTTCGGCGACGATGTGGCCGTGGTCGAGCACCGCGATCCGATGCGCGAGCTGGTCGGCCTCCTCCAGATACTGGGTGGTGAGGAAGATGGTGACGCCGTCGGCGACCAGTTCGCGGATGATGTCCCACATCCCGCGCCGGCTGCGTGGATCGAGGCCGACCGTGGGTTCGTCGAGGAAGATGATGCGCGGCTCGCCGACCAGGGTCATCGCCAGGTCGAGCCGGCGCGTCATACCGCCGGAGTAGCTCCCGGCCACCTTGTCGGCGGCGTCCAGCAGGTCGAAGCGGGTCAGCAGGTCGTCGGCGATGCGCCGGCCCTCGCCACGGGGCAGATGGTGCAGATCCGCCATCAGCAGCAGGTTCTCGCGACCGGTGAGCAGTTCGTCGACCGCCGAGAACTGCCCGGTCACGCCGATGGCGGTGCGGACGGCGTCGGGTTCGGTGACCGGGTCGTGGCCCCCGACGCGCAGGTTGCCGTCGTCGGGCCGGGTCAGGGTGGCGAGGATGTGGACGGTGGTGGTCTTGCCGGCGCCGTTGGGGCCGAGCAGCGCGAAGATCCTGCCCTCCGGGACAGTGAGGTCGATACCGTCCAGCACCACGTGGTCGGCGAACGATTTCCGCAGACCGGTGACCGATATGGCCGGTGAACTCATGGTCGTCCTTTCATAATAAGATTGCGATGAATGCATGCGTCGACCGAGCCGTGTCCGCGGGATTTCGGCGGACAAGGAGGGTCGATATCGAGTTGTCGTGCGGCCGAGGCTAGTTCGGCTCGAAGTGGTCGATCAGATGTCGAGATCCTCGATCTGCGGATGCTCGGTCAGATCGCTGATGCGGTTGTACAGCTTGTCGGGAACCCTGCCTTTCAGGTCGGCCGGTGAGTCGTAGATGTCCATGGTGAATTCGCCCCAGTCCGGATCGGTGACGCCGAGCATCCGCCGCCAATTGGTCAGATCCTTCAGCCAGTTCGTGTCGGTCGGGTAGTCGGTCCATTCCGAACGCTGCCGGTGCAGCACGAATTTGCCCTTGCGCGTGCGGAATACGCGAATGCGCTCGAAACGCTCGTCGCCCATATCGCTCGACTCGGTGAGCAGAACCCCCGAGAATCGCACCTGCCGGGCGCCGTTGTGGCCGACGCGCAGGACGATCTCGTCGAATCCCTGCAGCCGGCCCTCCTCCAGCTCGATGTATCGGCGCAGTGCCGTCACGATCGCACCCGAGAGGTTGCCGCCGACCAGCTCCTGCGCGCGCTGGAACAGGGGGAGATCGTCATCGGAGACATACACGGTCTTGTTCGGCATGGCCCAACTATACGTAGATGTATACATACACACAAGTGGATCCTTTTGCGAAGGCACGCGGGAACGGTGAACCGGTCGGGTGCGTGCTTCGTATCCCCGCTGAGTGCGTTCGTTCCGGCAGCGCGGCCGGCTTCGGAACCCATACGGGAAGGAGCGGCGATGCCGTCACGACTGGTCGACTACCTGGTGCAGGCCGTATCGGACATGGGAGTGCGACACATCTTCGGCGTCGACGGCGCCAACATCGAAGATCTCTACGACGCGGCCTACGACGCCTCCGACCGAATCACGGCGGTGGTGGCCAAACACGAATTCGCCGCCGCCACCATGGCCGACGGTTATGCCCGTTCCACCGCGGGTCTCGGCGTCGTCTGCGCGACCTCCGGTGGTGGAGCGATGAATCTCGTTGCCGGACTGGCGGAATCGCACGCCTCCCGGGTGCCCGTGCTCGCGTTGGTGGGGCAGGCGCCGACCGGTCTCGAAGGTAAAGGCGCCTTCCAGGATTCCAGCGGCCGAGCCGGAACCTTCGACGCCGCCGAACTTTTCGACACGATCGCGCTGTATTGCGCACGGGTGGAGACGCCCGCCTCGCTTCCGGACCATCTCTCGCGCGCCGTCGCGGCCGCCCGAGCGGGCGGGCCGGCGGTTCTGCTGCTGCCCAAGGATGTTCAGCAGGCCGAACTTCGCGCCCGCCCGTTCGTCGCACCGCGTCCGGTACACGGCCGGGACGACGCCGGTATCGAGCGGCTCCTGGAGGGGCTACGGGCGGCCCGGGCGGTCGGCAAGGTCGTGATCATCGCGGGCGCGCAGGTCGCCCGCGACGATGCTCGTGCCGAACTGCGTGATCTGGCAGCAGTTCTCGACGCCGGGGTCGGCGTCGCGCCGGACGCCAAGGATGTGTACGACTGCACCGAACAAGGATTCCTCGGTGTCGCCGGAAGTATGGGCCATACCGAACTGGCCGACGCCCTGCACGGCAGCGCCCTGTGCCTGCTGGTCGGCACCCGGATGCCGGTCACCGCGCGCGCCGGACTGGAATCGGTGCTCGGCGCGTCGACGGCGTCGGTCGGCGGTGAGCCGCCCTACCTCCCCGCGGTTCACGCCACCAGTACCGGTCTGGCCGCCACACTCCGCGAACTCACATCGGCGCTGAGTGCCGGCGCGGGCCGGGTGCACCGGGTGGATCCCCGGCGCCCGCGGACGCCGGATCCGCTGCCGGTGCCGCCCGCGGACGGACCGGGCCTGCGCTATCGCGACATAGTCGAAACACTCAACGGCACACTGCATTCCGATACCGATATCTTCGCCGACGCGGGCAATACCGGGGCATCGGTGGTGCATCATCTCCGCCCGCCGCGCGACGGCCGCTTCGTCGTCGCCCTCGGTATGGGCGGTATGGGCTACGCCTTCGGCGCCGCCATCGGGTCCTGTTTCGCCCGCCGGCACCGCGAGGACGGGACCGAGCGGCGCACCGTGGTCGTGGCCGGCGACGGCGCCTTCTACATGCACGGCATGGAGATTCACACCGCGATCCAGTACGGGCTGCCGGTGACCTTCGTCGTACTCGACAATTCCGCGCATGCCATGTGCGTGACCCGGGAGCAACTGTTCTACGGAGATCGCTACAGCTTCAACAGATTCCACAAAGCACATCTGGGAGCCGGCATGGCGGCGATGTTCCCGGATCTGCCCTCCTTCTCGCCGGCGACGCCGGCCGAGCTCGCGACAGTGCTGTCGTACTGCCTGGAAACGCCCGGGCCCTCGTTCGTTTCGATCGATTGCGATCCCGACGAGATACCGCCGTTCATCCCCTTCCTGTCCGCATCGAGGAGGAATCCGTGACCATCAGCACCGCACCCGCTCTCAGTGATATTCCCGATCTTCCGCACCGCGCAATTCCCGGGTTGTTGCGCATCGAGAATTCCGATCGCGAGGAGACCACGCCGATCATCATGGATATGCTGCGCTCGGTCTATCCCCACGACCAGATCTTCGGTCAATTCTGCCCGGTGCAGGACTACATCGCCGCACCCCCGCGCGAACTGTACGAATACCTGTCGCACACACAGAGTTTGGAGGAGTGGACCTACAGTCTGCGCGGATTCACCGAAACCGCCACCCCGGGGCTGTGGGAATCCTACGACCGGCTGGGCAAGGACACCCGGATCTTCACGCGCACCGAGGCCAATCCGGATGCGATGACCGTGGATTACCACTGTGCGTGGGATCAGGGTGAACACCTGTGGATGATCTATCTGATGCGGGTCGTCGACGCCCAGGTGGTGTTGAACAAGCCCGGATCGGTGGTGCTGTGGACCAATTGCCGGCACCCGTTCTACGACGCGAATCCCTACCCCGACAAGGCCCCGGCAGGCCGCAAGGTCTGGGTCGGCGATTTCTGGGAGATGTTCTCCGCCGGACACCGGCTGGAGCTGGACAACCTGAAAGCGATCGCCGAATACCGTGCCGCGCACGGACTTCCGATCACCCCCGAGTGGATGAAGTGAGGATACGCCGAGATGGATTTCACCGATCCCGCCCTGCGGCTGGCACCGGTCAGTCTGGTCGATGTGGCCTGCTATCTGCCGGGTGAGCCGGTAGGTACCGAGTACTTCACGCAATTCTCGCGTTCGGAGCGGATGGCGAAGAACGTCATGTTCCGCGCGCCGCACGGTCGCCATCACAAGGGCCGCGACGAAACCGCCGTGGATATGGTGGAACGCGCGGTCGCGCCGCTGATCGATCGGCACGGCGCCGGCACGCTCGCCGATATCGACGTGCTGCTCACCCATACCCAGCTCCCCGACAATCCGGTCATGGGCGCCGGGCCGGAGGTGGCGCGGAGGCTGGGGATGAATCCGAAATGGGTGTTCGACGTGCACAACGGCGGCTGCGCGGCATTCATCCACATGATGATGCTGGCGCGGATGATTCTGCAGACGACCGACGCCCGCACCGCCCTGATCGCGACGACGCAGAACACCGCGGGTCCGGTCTTCACCCAGACCGAGATTCGCAAACTCGCGCAGGCGCCGGTGCCCGGGGACGGCTGCGGGGTGGGATTGCTGGTCAAGGACAACAGTGCGCCGATCCTCGATATCGAATGCCGCACCTTCCCGGAATTCGCCGGCGATATGGATTTCTCCACCGGCTCCGAACGCAAGTACTGGGAGCCCGGGGAAGGACAGGGCTGCGTGAGTTTCACCGAATCGAAGGTGACCAAGGTCTTCGCGCGCGGCAACCGGCTGGTCCCGGAACTCGCCCTCGCGGTATGCGACCGCATAGGGGTGAAAGGCCGCGATATCGACACCTTCGTCACCAATCAGCCGAATCGGCTGTTCCTGCGGAACTGGCACGATGCGCTGGAACTGCCCGCGGAACGGCATCCGGATTCCTTCGACCGGTGCGGAAATCTGTTCGCCGCCGGCATTCCGGTGACCCTGGATATCGAGAACCGGGCCGGCCGGTTGCGCAACGGGTCGGTGGTGCTGCTGGCGGCCTTCGCCCATGCCGGGGATTTCGCGGCCGCGGCCGCGGTGCGCTGGGGTGCGGCGTGATGGACTCGTCCGCCCGCGAACCGGCGGTGACGCAGCCGATACCGCCGCCGCGGTTCGATCTGACGCTCAGCGAAAACCCCTTTCCGCCACTGCCTTCGGTGCTCGCGGTGGTGAACGAGGCGATTCGCGGCGCCAATCGGTATCCGGAATTCGTGCCCCGGCGGCTGCCGGCCGTGATCGCCGCGCACCTCGGCGTCGACCCCGATCAGGTGGTCGTCGGTGCGGGGGCGACCGGTGTGGTGCTGCAGATCATGCAGGCGGTCTCGGGGCCGGGGCGGCGCATGGTGTTCGCGACTCCGACCTTCGACGGCTATCCGATCATGGCCGCCATGGCGGGTCTGGACGTCGTGGGAGTTCCCCTGGATGCGAGCGGACGGCAGCGGCTGACGGCGATGGCCCGGGCGGTGGACGAGCGCACGGCACTGGTCGCGATCTGCCGCCCCCACAATCCGACCGGGACCGTGGCGCCCGCCGCGGAGCTGAAGGCTTTCCTGTTCGGTGTGCCGCGGCACGTTCCGGTGATCCTGGACGAGGCCTACGTGGAATTCCTGGCCGATGCCGAAACGATCGACCCCTGCGAACTCGTCGCGCACTATCCCAACCTCCTTGTGTTGCGCACCTTTTCGAAGGCGTACGGGCTGGCAGGACTGCGTATCGGCTATGCGTTCGGCGCGCCGGAACTGATCGCGCGGGTGCGGCGACTGCAGCTTCCGTTCGGCATGCCCGACTACGCCGTCGCCGCCGTGCGCGCCTGCTATGCCGCCTCGGCGGAGCTCGCCGAACGGATCGCCGATATCACCGCCGAGCGCGAACTGCTGCGAACCGCTTTGCGGCACAGGGGTTTCGCCGTGCCGTGCAGCCGCGGCAACTTTCTCTACCTGCCGGGGCCCGTGGCCCACGCGACGCTGGCGGGCGCGGGGATCGCGGCCAAGGGTTACCCGGACGGCAGTGCGCGGATCGCGGTCGGTGATCCGCGTGCCGATGCCGCGGTACTGCACGCCTTCGACGGCCGTGCCGAGCCGGTGTCTCGGCCGCGCCCGTCACCCGTGCAGGCCGCGGAGGATCGGTGCGCCCACCTTCCGGTCAGGGCGGGGCGGTAAATTTTCTAGCAGCGCTAGACAAGCTAGTCGAACTCATCTACTGTTGCCACAGAAGCTAGCAACGCTAGATGATGACTAGGAGTCTTCCCATGCTGACCACATCCGCGCAGGTGCTCACCGTGCTGGCCGTTCTCACCAACGCCATCGTCTACGGCACCGATGTCGCCGCCACCCTCATCTTCCGACCCGTCTATCGCAAACTCGACGACGCGACGATGACGGTCTCGGCCGGATGGGGGCACTACTACGGTGACCGGCGAATGCCCTTCGCCGGCGCCGGTGGGGTGATCAGCACCGTGCTCGCCGCCGTCGTCGCGGTCGTGGCGGGAGCCGCCGGTGCCGCGGTGGCGGCCGGGATCGCGCTGCTGGCGCTGCTGAGCTGGCTCGGGCTCTACGCGCGGATCGCCAAGCCGATCAACACCGCCCAGACGCAGGCGGCGCAGACCGGCGTCATCCCCGCCGATGCCCGTGCGCTGCAGGACAAATGGGAGAGCATCCTCGGTTACCGGGTCGGCCTGCAGGCGCTCGCCCTCGCCGCCCTGTGCACCACCCTCGTCCTGCTGTGAAGCCGAGCCGCGGCGCGCGACAGCGCGCCGCGGCTCGCACGGTCTGAGGGCAAATCAGCAGTACCCGTACTGGTGCCGGTTCGATGGCGGCCGCTCACACCGTTGCGCGCAGGAACACCTGGTTGGTTGTGCTCGAACGTATTTCGACCGATTGGATCTTGTCCGCCGGGGCCGAGGTGATGCCGTCCGCGGTCACCGTCTGGCCGGGATGAGCCGACCACTGCGCCACCATCGACTGCGTGCCGTCGGTGTGCACCACCCACAGCGCGCCGTCCCAGGTGTAATCGGTATCCGACGGCGCGTAGTTGCACGACATGTTCACCCGCGTACCGGAATTCAGCTGTGTGAGAGTGAAGTTCGCGGTGATCGGAGACGGAATCACCTGATCCATCTGCCGCTCCGTGACCACCTGCTCGGCGGTGGGCGGATTGTTGTGCTGGGTGTGCGCGACGGTGATCGGGATGGTGATGGCGACCGCGGCCGCGGCGGCGGCCACCGCACCGGCCAGGGCGAGCCACGGACCGCTGCGGCTGCGCTTGCGCTCGCGCGCCGCTGCCAGCGAGGCGGGGGGCTGCTCCGGCTCGGTGCGCCGGTCTTCGGCGGGGGTTTCGCGGACCGCCGAAGTGCCCGCGTCGGGTGCGGTCGTGCCCGTCTCGGTGGCCGGGCCGCTGCCGTGCGCTTCGAAGGGCAGTATCCCGGCGCCGCCGGTGGTGGCTTCGCTCGCGCGCACCCGGTTCAGCAGGGCGTCGAACCCGGCGTCGCCGAAACTGCCGGCATGGTCTGCGGCGGCCCCGTCGTCGATCAGCGAGAAAGCGACGTCACCGGGAATGTGGCTGAGCAGTCCCGGCAAGCCCGACAGGTCCGTGATGGCGAGCCTGCATTCGGCGCATTCGGACAGATGCGCCTCGTATTCGAGCCGCTGGTCGGGAGCGAGGGCGCCGAGCACATACGGTGCATCCCAGGTCGCATAGTCGTCGTGTGACGCGGTGTCGGCCGATGTCATTTCGTCACCCCCATCTCCTGTAGGGCCGAACGCAACGCTCGCATCCCGTAGTGCATCCGGGATTTGACAGTGCCCTCGGGAATCGCCAATTCGTTCGCTATCTGGTGTGTCGACAGTCCGCGATAGTAGGCCCGCACGATCACCTCGCGGTGATCGGAGCTGAGCCGAGCCAGCGCGTCGGTGATCACCCAACTGTCCACTGCGCGTTCCGCCTCGTCCGGAGCCGCCTGTTCGGGCGGCGTGTCGGTGCCGTACTCGCGCCGATGCCGCGCACTGCGGAATTCGTCGACCGCGAGATGCCTGGCCACTGTGAACAACCACGCCCGCGCCGAGGCCGTCGACTGGTCGAGGACCTGCGGACGCTGCCAGGCCCGCAACAACGTCTCCTGCACGATGTCCTCGGCCCGTCCGGCATCGCCGACCAGGCTGTAGGTGTACCGCCACAGCGTCGGTGCGTGTTCGTCGTAGAGCACCCGCAACAAATGCGCCCGGGAGGGCGCCGCGTCGACGGGGGGGATCGCGGAGTCAGACATGGCTGCCGACCGGGCGTATCCGCCGCCTCGGTCGAGGCGAGCGTTGGGGGACCACACTCCGTGGATACGTAATCAATTGCGTTCTAGTTCGATGGGGTGTGTCGCCAGTAGCGACAGCGGCAGCGGCTGCCGGCGCAACACGTGCGCCCACAGATCGGTGCGTCCCGCCAACGGATCCGACGGCAACGCCGACAACACGATCCAGTCCCCGCGTTCCAGTTCGCCCTCCAGCTGACCGAAGGTCCATCCGGCATAGCCGGCGAAGATGCGGATGCCCTCGACCAGCGGTGCGATCGAATCGGGGTCGGAGTCCAGATCGAGCAGCGCCACGCGACCGTCCACGCGGCGCAGCCCGCGAATGCCATCGATCGAGGCACCGACGCGGACCGTGGTCAGACACAGTGCCGAATCGCGCTTCACCGGCCCGCCCACGTACAGCGTGCGGGGCCCGGCCGCGAGATCGGCCCAGCGTGGTAGCACGTCCTGCACCGCGGTTTCGCTCGGGCGGTTCAGGACCACACCGAGACTGCCCGCATCGTTGTGTTCGACGATGTAGATCACGGTGCGCCGGAAAGTGGGCTCGACCAGCTCCGTTGCCGAGACCAGCAAGGTGCCGGGCCGCACCGCCTGTTCCTCGTACCGGGATTCACGTCTCGGGCGGTCGCCGTGTTCCTCTGCGCGTGCCACGCTAGTCATCATCGCACCGTCGCGGGGCGCGCGCTGTGTTTAGTGGTGCGTGATTCGCGGTTCGGTTCCGAAGCGCCCACCCCGATGTGCCCGCCGGCTACTGCGGCAGGCCGAATCGTTCCCGCGCCCATTGCGGCACCGTCGCCAGATAGCGCGGCCGGGATTCGACGAAGTGGTGCACCATCGCGCACAGCGGCAGGATGCCGTAGCCCTGTTCCACGGTCCGGTCGAGCGCACCCTGCACCAGCAGACGGCCGTAGCCCTGGCCCTCGAACTGCGGATAGATCTCGGTGTGCACGAAGGCGCGCTCGGAGGCGGTGTCCTGATAGGCGGCCACCCCGGCGTGCTGTCCGTCGACATACAGTTCGAATCGGTCGAGCTGTGAGTTGTCTCGAATCTCGATGTTCTGCTGCGCACCCTGCGTCATTCGCTGAGCCTAGAGCGTGTCGATCGCCGACGGTGCGCGGCTACGCCGACATCCTTTCCGTGTCGGACGTGGTTCGAGTTGTCGCACCCGGCGCGGCTGGCGACAATGCAGGGGCTCGAGTGGTCGGATGCTCGATGCGGCGACGGCCGTCGACCGGCCGGACGGGGAGGCGGCGCGGATGGGACGACGGGGACTACCTGTGGCGGCGCGATCGGCCACCGTTGCGGTACTGACGGCGGTGCTCGCCGCGCTGGCGCCGGCGACCGCGCATGCCGAGCCGGATTTCGGGACGTGCCCGGCCGGCTCCGTCGGCGACGGGCGGCCGACGCGCTGCGCGTCCATCTCGGTGCCGAGGGACTACGCCGCACCGGACGGTTCGCGAATCGAGGTGACCGTCAGCCGAATTCGCGCGAGCGGGCAGCGCTACGGCACTCTCTTCGCCAATCCGGGCGGGCCCGGTGCGGACGCCCTCGACTACTGGGGCGTCCGGCTGGCCCAACTGCCGAAGGAACTGGTCGAGCACTACGACCTGGTGGCCGTACAGCCGCGCGGACTGCGCTGGTCGACCCCGCTGACCTGCGGGGCCGAGATCGCGCAGGACGGTGACCACGAGCGCGAATCACTGCGGAAGGCATGTGACGCCGCCCAGCCCGGCTACCTGCGGACCATCACCACCGAGACCACGGCCCGCGATATGGATGCAGTGCGCGCGGCGCTGGGGCTGGAGCGCATCGACTTCCTCGGCATCTCCTACGGGACCTATCTGGGCGCGGTCTACGCGGCGCTGTTCCCGCAGCATGTCGACCGGATGGTGCTGGACTCGAATGTCGACCCGCAGTGGGTGTGGACCGAACAGTTCGCACAGCAGCAGCTCGCGGGGAAACAGCGGCTCGACGACCTGTTCGGCTGGATCGCCCAGCACGACAATGTCTATCACCTGGGCGATTCGGCGCTGCGGGTGTACGAGACCTGGGTGCGGCTGGTGTCGGCACAGGGCGGCGGCTGGTACGCCAACCTGACCCCGCCCCCGGTGTCGGCGGCCGACCTGCCGCGCGAGCTGCCCGCACCGCTGCCGGCCGTGGCACGCGCGGGCGTGAACGCCGGCGCCGAGGAAATGGGCAAGGCCCAGAATTTGGTGCGCGCGTTGACCTCCGGCGGCATGTCGGCCCAGGTGCCGTTGGTATCGGCGACCACCGTGGCCGCCTACGCCCGCGGCTTCTGGCCGAGTCTGGCGCAGGCGATGGCCGAGGCGAATGCGCAACCCGGCGATCTGCGGCGGATGCGCGCGATCGCGGGCGTGGCGAGCACCGACCCGACCGGCCAGGCGGTGTTCTCCGCGATCACCTGCAACGAGAACGCGGTGCCGGCCCGGTGGGACGCCATCGGTTCGGCGGCCGCCATCGTCGCTTCCGGCGGCAACGCCCTCGACGCCCGCGCCGATCTGGTACGCAGCGGATTGGCCTGCGCCGACTGGGATCCGGTGACCAGGCCGACGCCGATCGCCGACCACGGCCTGGCCACCGCGCCGCTGATACTGCAGAGTCGCAACGACGCGGTGACCGCGTATCCCGGCGGTCCCGCGATGGCGGCGGCCCTGCACGGACATCTGATCAGCGTCGACGGTGGCGACCACGGCACCTTCGGTCGCGGTAACGCTCCGCTCGACGACGCCGTGGTCCGGTACCTGCGTACCGGCGAGGTGAACATCGATCACGTGGATCAGGCGCCCATGCCGTGACGCCGCGGTCACCGGTGTGGCGGCCGGGGCGTCGGCCCCCGGCTGAGCGGCGCAGTACGGTGACCGGAGTTCGATCTCGCCGGAGGAATGGGGTTGCGATGGCGCGGCGGGTAGTGGTGGCGCCGGACAAGTTCAAAGGGTCGCTGGCGGCGCCGGGGGTGGCCGCGGCGCTCGCGGCCGGAATCGCGCGCGTGGCGCCGGACGCCGAGGTCCAGCAGGTGCCGGTGGCCGATGGCGGCGACGGCACCGTCGACGCCTTCGTCGCCGCCGGGTGGGAGCGGGTACCGGTCGACACCGTCGGGCCGACGGGTGCGCCGCATTCGGCGAGCTACGCGGTGCGCGGGAATACGGCCGTGGTCGAATTGGCCGCAGCGGTCGGATTGGTCGAATTGCCCAGCGGCCGAACCGATCCGATGGGTGCGGGCACGTACGGGCTCGGGGTGCTGATCCGCCACGCCCTGGACCACGGCATTCGGGAGGTCGTGCTCGGACTGGGCGGCAGCGCGTCCACCGATGGCGGCGCGGGCATGCTGCAAGCGCTCGGGCTGCACATCCTCGACGAGGACGGCGTCGAAATCGGTTCGGGGGCAGCGGAACTGGCGCGCGCACGACGCCTCGACCACTCCGATCTGCACCCGGCCGTCCGGGATGCGGCCTTCGTACTCGCCGGGGACGTCGACAACCCGCTGCTCGGACCGGACGGCGCGGCAGCGGTTTTCGCGCCTCAGAAGGGTGCTTCCCCGCGGCAATGCGCCGAACTCGAAGCGATCCTGGCGCATTGGGCGCATCTGGTCGACGCGAGCGGTCGCGCGTTCGGGACGGGGGAGGGGCATCAGCCCGGCGCCGGCCTGGCCGGGGGGGGGGCGCCCCCCACTACGCCGCGGCCGGCGACCGCCCCCGCGGGCGGCGCGGGACTCGCGGCGGGCGCGGTGTCGA
>NZ_LZMK01000227.1:0-11885 GCF_001665865.1 Nocardia sp. 852002-20019_SCH5090214
GCCTTCGAGAAGGCGGGCCGTTCTGCGTTTCGACGTGCGACGATATGCGCGATATCCGGCGATGATTTTCTCCGGCTGCCGCCGTCTCATCTGTGGGGCCGCGGCCGCCGGCCGCAGGCCCGTATCCACTCCGGAGGAGGCAATCGTGAAGTCGGCTACCGCATATCTGTTGTTCGACGGTGATGCCGAGGAGGCATTCACCTTCTATCAGTCGATCCTGGGCGGGGAACTGCAGATGGTTCGCTATCGCGACATGGGTGACGGCGGTGGCGGGAACCTGCCCGAAGAAGTGGGCAAGCGAATCGCCAACGCCGCGTTGACCTGGCGGGAGGATCAGCTGCTGATGGGGTCGGACTGTCCGCCCGATCAGCAGATCAACCACGACAACGTGCCGTTCAGCGTCTGCCTGGATATGGACGACGAGGCCGAGGCCGGACGGATCTTCACCGGGCTGTCCGCGGGCGGACAGGTCACCATGCCGCTGGGCAAAACCGAGTGGGCGAAGCAGTTCGGTATGGTCACCGACAAATTCTCGGTGCCGTGGATGATCAATCTGTACGGCGGCGAATAGATTTCGACCGCACGCCGTGACCCGCCGGGCGGCGTCGGTTGTGGGGAGCTAGCTGTAGGGAATGGGCTCGTTGGCGCGCGCCCACGCCTTTTCGGCCTCGCTGCCGGCGTCCGGTGGGAACAGTCCGTCGATCATCCACAGATCGCGCGGGGATTCGTAAGTGTGGAATTCCCAGTGCAATCCACGCGCGCCGGTGTAGGGCTCCATGATCGAGTTGAGCCGCTGCGTCGATCGCTTGCGCATCTGCGGGTCGTCCAGATGGCGGGCGAGATGTTCCACGACGATTCGCACCGTGTTGTTCGACGGCTTCCCGCCGACGAAGAAGGACGTCTCCTCGATCTCCTGGAACAGCACGACGACGTAGAACTCCGGCAAGCCGAAGGAGGCGTACAGCGCGGTGATGTCCCGGGCGAAATCCTGTTTGTCGGCGTCGGAATAGGTGTCGGCGGGGTGGTGCACATGCCACAGTGGCATCGGTGGTTCCTTTCGAAAGATGATGTGCGGTAACGGGTTCAGCGGGAGATGGTCAGTGCGAGGCCCTCGACGGGGCCGGACAGTGCCGCCTTCACGCCGCGCGTGACGTCGTCGACCAGCACTTCGGTATCGCCGCGCAGTACGCCGTCGAAGACAGCCTCGGCCACCACGCTCGGCGCGAGCTTGTCGCCGGGAAGGCGCCGCACCATCTCGGTATCGGCGAATCCCAGATGGACGCCGACCACCTGCGTGCGCTGTGCGGCCAGCTCCAGCCGCAGCGAATTGGTCAGCGACCACAGCGCCGCCTTCGACGCACCGTAGGCCGCCGCGCCCGCGGCCCACGACAGCACCGAATGGATGTCGATCAGGACGCCGCCGCCGTTGTCCGCCAGAATCGGCGCGAATGCCTGGACTACCCGCAGCGGGCCGAAGACGTTGGTGTCGAACGTGGTGACGATATCGGCCATATCGGCGCTCAGCAGCGGTGCGGGAAGGAGTACGCCGGCATTGTTCACCACGATCTCGACGTCGCGGGCCCGCAATGCCGCGGCGGCGACCGAATCGGCGTCGGTGACGTCCAGGGCGAGCGGCTCGGCGCGGGGGTCGTCGGCGGCCTTCGGGGCGCGGGCGGTGGTGTAGACCTTGGCGGCGCCGCGCCTGAGCAGCTCGTCGGTGAAGGCTCTGCCGAGCCCCCGCTGCCCGCCCGTCACCAGTGCGACCGCGCCTTCGATTCCGGCCATCTCTCGTCCTTTCGGATCGTTCGGGGCGACTGCCCACCCTCTGGATAACGATCTCGTTAGTTAGATGACAGCACAGCTCGCTGGGTAACGCAAGCGTTAGGTAACATGGTCTCGTGTCGATGATGTTCGAGCCGCGACTGAGCGACCGGGACGCCTGGTCGATCGGTGACCGATGTTCGGCCGGACGGGTGCTCGAGTTGCTCAGCACGCGGACGGTTTTCCTCGTCGTGCGCGAATGTTTCTACGGAACAACCCGATTCGAGGACTTCACGACCCGGATCGGAACGTCGGCGCCGGCGGTGTCGCGTGCGCTCAAACAGCTCGAATCGGCGGGCGTCGTGGAACGGGTGCCGTATCGCGAACCCGGCCGGCGCGAACGCGCGGAATACCGCCTGACCGCGGCCGGTGAGGATCTGCTGCCGATATTCCTGTCGCTGATGCAGTGGGGCGACAAATATCTGCAGGATGGAAAGCCGCCGCTGTCGTTCGTCGACCGGGAATCCGGGGCGGTGGTGGGGGTGCGGGTCACGGCTGAGCCCGTACCGGACACGAAGGCCGATGAGATCGAGATTCGGCTGAACTCGTCGCGTCAGCCTACGGGACCCTGGGCGAGCGACGCCTGACCGGACTCGCTCTGTCCCGAGCGGTCCACCCAGGTGAGTGTGACCGTATCGCCCGGGTGATGCTGATCCATCGTGTTGGTCATGGTGGTCGCCGAATCGATGCCGTGACCGTCCAGCCCGGTGATCACATCGCCCGCGGCCAGGCCCGCGGCCTGTGCCGGACCGCCACTCACGATATTGCGCACCAGCGCACCGGAGCCGTTGGCATCGCTCATCGTGATACCGAGGAACGCGGAATCGCCGATGTGCACGCGGTCCGAACTCTTCCCCGCCTGGATCTGCGCGGCGATCGTCTTCGCCTTGTTCATGGGAATCGCGAAGCCCTGACCACCGCTCGCGCCGAGCTGGAAGCCCTGGGATGCGGCGGTATTCACGCCGACCACCTGGCCGGAGCTGTTGATGAGCGGACCGCCGGAATCACCCGGCTGAATGTTCGCGGCCACCTGGATGAGACCGGTCAGCTGCTCGGCGGCGCCGGCCGATTCGTCGCTGGCGGTGATGGAGCGGTCCAGCGCGGTGACGCGTCCGCCCGCCGCGGTCGGGGAGCCGGTGCCGCCCGCGTTGCCGACACCCACGATGGCGTCGCCGACCTTCACCTGGTCCGAATCGCCGAGCGGCGCCGTCTGCAGTCCGGAGGCGCCCTGCAACTTCACCACGGCCAGATCGTCCTGACGGTCGAATCCGACGACGCTGCCGCTGTAGGTGCGGCCGTTGCCGAGATCGGTGGCCGAGATGTCGGTGGCGCCCTCCACGACGTGGTTGTTGGTGAGGATGGTGCCGTCCGATCCGAGCACGATGCCGGTTCCGGCGCCCGCGCCGTTCTGCATCCCGAGTTCGGTGTTGATCACGACGATGCCCGGCACCACCGCGTTCGCCGCCTGTTCCAGCGCCGCGGACTGCGGTTGCGAATCGACCGGCTGCACCACCGAACCCTGGCCGTGGCCGAACGGGGCCGCTTGGCCGGGGCCGTGGGCGTCGATGCGGGAGCCGACCAGGGCGATGGCGAGCGCCACCACCGCGACCAGGGCCGCCAGCATTCCGAAGGTCATGCCGTGCCGTGGCGCGCGTCCTCGCGGCGGATACTGCTGCGGGTAGGGGTACTGCCCCGGGTAGGGCGGCTGACCCGGATACCCGTGCGGACCGTACGCCCCCGATCGTGGTTCGTACGGTCCGGGCTGGTGCGGCCGATTGCCCTCGTTCGGATACACGCTCATCACGTCCTGTTCGGTCACATCCTGTGTGTCGGCTCGGACCCGGGCCCCGACGCATTCGGATCCTCTATCAATTAAGCGCGCGATTCCTGAGAAGGGGCTGGGTGCTTGCCGTGGAACCGCCGACATGGGCCGGATCACGTCCGGCTTCGAGTTCTGACGAATCTGTGACGCTGTGGTCGATGCGCTCGTTCGGGCGGGTTCACCGGGGGGAATTCGCAGTACGCTCGCCGTTATGGCCGGATCGGGACTGCGCGCGGCCTGCGGAATCGTGTCCGCGGGGCTGGCGCTGGGCGTCGCGGAGTTGGTGTCGGTACCGGTGGGGGCGGGAAGCGCGCCGCTGGCGGCGATCGGGGCGACGGTGGTCGATCACACGCCCGACGGGGTGCGGGAATGGGCGATCGACACCTTCGGCACCGACGACAAAATGATGCTGTATCTGCTGATGGGCGTGGTGGCGCTGATCGTCGCGGCGCTCGTCGGGGTGGTCGAGCGAACCGCGCGGCCGATCGGATCGGTGGTGCTCGGCGTCTTCGGCATCGGGGCGGCGTGGGCTGCGCTCGAACGCCCGGCCGCCAACTGGACCTGGGCGCTGCCGTCGGTCGTGGGGGTGGCGCTGGCAATCGTGTCGCTGCGGTGGTTGATTCGGCGATACGAGGCGTTCGGTGCGCCGGCGATGGTGCGGGGTGGTGGTGCCGCGGTGCCCGATCCGGCGAAAGCCACTGCGGCGCAAGAGGACCGGGCTCACGCGCCAGAGATTCGGATCGAGCGTGGAGCAGCCGAGGCGGGCTCGGGTGGCGGTGCGCCCTTCGAGGGAGACGACGCCCGCCTGAGTGCGCGCGGAGCCAACTGGCCCCGCGTGGTGAAACCCGATGTGGCGCGGGTCGATCGACGGCAGGTGATGCGGGGGATCGTCGGGGTGGGAGTACTGGCGGTGGCGGCCGGAATCGCCGGGCGCGTACTCGGGGCGAGCGCCCGCAGTGTGGCGGGGGAACGGGCGGCGGTGCGGTTGCCGCCGCCGAATGTGCCTGTGCCTCCGGTGGATCCGGCCGCGGATCTGCGAGTACCGGGACTGGCGTCGTATCTCACCCCCAATTCCGACTTCTACCGGATCGACACCGCGCTGACCGTTCCGCAGGTCAGCAAGGAGACGTGGTCACTGCGGATCCACGGCATGGTGGACCGCGAAATCCGGCTCGACTACGCCGATCTGGCGCGCCGGCCGTCGGTGGAACGCTTGGTGACGCTGACCTGCGTCTCGAATCCGGTCGGCGGCGATCTGATCGGCAACGCGAGCTGGCTGGGTTATCGGCTCGACGCGTTGATCGCCGAGGCCGGGCCGCATCCGGACGCCGATATGGTGTTGTCGCGCAGTGCCGACGGCTTCACCGCCGGAAGTCCGCTCGCCGCGCTCACCGACGGCCGCGACGCCCTGCTCGCGGTCGGCATGAACGGCGAGCCGTTGCCCGTGGAACACGGATATCCGGCCCGGTTGGTCGTGCCCGGACTCTACGGTTACGTCTCGGCCACCAAGTGGGTCACCGAACTCGAGATCACGAGATTCGATCGCGCCCAGGCCTATTGGACGCGGCGCGGCTGGTCCGAACGCGGGCCCATCAAGACCGGCACCCGTATCGACACCCCGCGCGGTGCCGTCCGGGCCGGGAAGGTGACCATCGCCGGTGTGGCCTGGGCGCAACATCGCGGTATCGACGCCGTCGAGGTCCAGATCGACAACGGCCCGTGGCAACCCGCCCGCCTGGCCGCCGAACCGTCCGTCGACACGTGGCGGCAATGGAGTTACGACTGGGACGCCTCCGCGGGAACGCATACGGTCCGCGCCCGCGCCACCGACGGCACCGGAACGGTTCAGACCGCGGAGGTCGCCGACGTCATTCCGGACGGGGCGAGCGGCTACCCCTCGCGGACGATCCGAGTCGGGTAGACGCGCGACCTCCGCCGGCGCGGCCGAGCGGGGGAAATGCGGCCCGGCGCCGATCGGCTACGCGCACCGCGCCGAACACGGCGAGGTCCGCGTGGCAGCACTGCCACGCGGACCTCGTATCGCGCTGTCGCGCACCCTGTTCGGCGCGCCGACCGGGCTCAGCCGGGGATGCCTGCCTTCTCCGGCTCGGTACCCGCCTCGGTCTCCTCCTGCTGCTTCTTCGCCGAGTTGCCGACGAACAGGGCCGAAGCCACCACACCGATCAGCAGAATCGCGCCGGGCAGGATCATCGCCTGGCCCAGGGCTGTGCTGAATTTGTCGAGGATCTGCTCGGGGATGTGGCCCATCCCGGTGCCGCCACCCTCGCCGAACTGGCCGCTGCCCAGCCCCTGTGCGGACATGCGGGCCGAGATCAGCGCGCTGATCGCGGCGCTACCGAGCACCGAACCGACCTGACGGGTGGTGTTGTAGACACCCGCACCGGCGCCCGCCTGATGAATCGGCAGGTTGCGGGTGGCGGTGGAGGCCAGCGGAGCCCAGATGCAGGAGTTCGACAGACCGGCGACGGCCGCGACCACCAGGAATACCGCGATGGAGCTGTCCGGCTTCATCAGCGCCGCGAAGCCGAAGACGGTCAGGGCGAACACCAGGAATCCGATGGTGGGCAGGATGCGCGGCGGCATCCGGTCGGAGATCTTGCCGATGAACGGCGCGGTCAGGCCGGTGACGATCGCCATCGGCGCGAAGACCAGCGCGGCCCGGGTCGGGGTGTACTCGCGCACCGCCTCCAGGTAGAAGTACGCCGGCACCATCAGCGAGGTGACCGCGGCGCCCATCGCGGCGATCGCGACGCTCGACATCGAGAAGTTGCGGTCGCGGAACAGGCTCAGCGGCACCAGTGGCTCGTCCTTGTTGCGCGCCTGGTTCACCACGAACAGCCCCAGCACCACCAGGCCCGCGATGATCATCGCCCAGATCCAGGCGTCCCAATCCCGGGTATTGCCCTCCTGGATGCCGAAGACCAGCAGGAACATGCCGATACCGCTGAGCACCACGCCCACGAAATCGAACTTGTGCTGGTGGGTTTCCAGATTCGGAACCAGCCACACCGCCAGCGCGAACGCCACCACGCCGATCGGCACGTTGATGTAGAAGATCCAGTTCCAGCCCTGCCAGTCGACCAGCACGCCGCCGAGGATCGGGCCGACCAGTGTCGCGAGGCCGGCGACGCCGCCCCACAGCCCCATCGCCGCCCCGCGCTTGTCCGGCGGGAAGGTGCGGGTGATGACGGCCATGGTCTGCGGCGTCATCAACGCCGCGCCCAGGCCCTGCACCGCGCGGGCCGCGATCAGCATCTCCACATTGGCCGAGACCGCGCACCACAGCGAGGCCAGCGTGAAGACCGCCAGTCCGGCCAGGTAGATGTTCTTCGGTCCGAAGCGGTCGCCGAGGCGGCCGGTGACCAGCAGCGGCACCGCGTAGGTGAGCAGATAGGCGCTGGTCACCCAGATGACTTTGTTGATGTCGGTATGCAGATCCTGCATGATCGCCGGATTGGCCACCGCGACGATGGTCATATCCAGCAGGATCATGAAGAATCCGACGACCAGCGCGGTCAGCGCCAGCCACGGATTTCTTTGCGATGTCATAGATTTCGTTCCTGTTCCCGGCATCGATCGACGACGACGACCGATGGGTGGTTCGTATGAAGGTCTCGGGGCGCGCCGCGTACCTGCGCCCGATCAGTGCTCGGCAGCGGTCGCACCACCTTTCCGCAGCTCGGCGAGTACGTCGTCGGTCAGGGCCGCACCCCAGTCGTGACCGAGGTCACCGGTTCTGTTGGGGCAACGGGTTCCGCCCTCGTCGAATTCCAGCCACGGCAGCGAGCCGTCACGCAACTCCTCGGTGAGTCCGCGCAGCCACGTGACCTCGTGTTGTGCGACACCTCGCAGATAGTCGATCACCATCCAGTACCGGCGGGGTACCTCGCGGGAGCGCGCCCATTCGCGAATGGCGTCGAGTTCGGTGATGTCGTTGTCCAGCCAGCCGATCCGCTCGGTGATCAGGGCGATCACCTCCTCGACCGGAAGATTGTGTGCCTCCGCCAAGCCGATGGGAAAGATCGGATACTCACGAGTCGGCTGCCGGACGATATCGGCGATCCGGGTACGCAGCGCCGCGGTACCCGCTTCGGTGATGCAGTAGGTGGTGCGTTCCGGCCGGTTACCCGAACGCTCGGTACCCTCCGCCTGGACCAGTCCTTGTTCGGCCAGCCGGGTCACCGTGTGATAGAGCGAGCCGGGGCGAATCTTGAGCAGATTGTCCTTCCGGCGTTTGAGCAGCAGTTGGTACATCTCGTACGGATGCATGCGGTCTTCTTCCAGCAGCGCCAGTACCGAGATCGCCAACGGCGTCAACGTGGCACCCGGCTGCTTGGACATCGGTCTCGACTCCCTTCGTCGCTGCCGCCGCACACTACGCGGGCGGACCGACATGTTCCGGCTCAAATATTCCACGCCGAATATACGACGCGGAAGTGGGGCGGCACAAGACTGTTTCACTCATTACGACGATCGAGGACCCCCGAATGTGACGCGGCTGGAGGTGCGACGCCGCTCGTGCTCCGGATACGACGAACGCCGGGCCGGACCGCTCGGCAGAGCGATCCGACCCGGCGTGCGGGCGATACGACCTAGTCGGTGGGGGCGAACGCCTCGTCGACGATCTCCTGCTGCTCCACCGCGTGCACCTTCGACGAACCCGAGGACGGGGCCGACATGGCGCGGCGAGAGATGCGGCGCAGCTTGTTGAACCGGTCCGGCAGGATCTCCGGCAGGTTCAGCCCGAAGAACGGCCAGGCGCCCTGGTTGGCCGGCTCCTCCTGCACCCACGCCAGATCCGTGGCGTTGGGGTAGGTCGCGAGCTTCTCGTTGAGCCGGTAGGACGGGATCGGATACAGCTGTTCGATGCGCACGATCGCGACGTCGTCACGGTTCTTCTTGGCCTTCTCGGCGACCAGCTCGTAGTAGAGCTTGCCGCTGGTCAGCAGGATCCGCTTGACCTTCGACCGGTCGCCGTCGCCGCTCTCGTAGGTCGGCTCCTCGAGCACCGAGCGGAACTTCGCGTCGGTGAAGTCCTCGACGTTGGAGACCACGGCCTTGTTGCGCAGCATCGACTTCGGGGTGAAGACGATCAGCGGGCGGCGGATGCCGTCGAGCGCGTGCCGGCGCAGCAGGTGGAAGTAGTTCGACGGAGTGGAGGGGACCGCCACCGTCATCGAACCCTCGGCGCACAGCTGCAGGAACCGCTCGATGCGGCCGGAGGTGTGGTCGGGACCCTGACCCTCGTGACCGTGCGGCAGCAGCAGCACGACCTCCGACAGCTGACCCCACTTGGCCTCACCGGAGGAGATGAACTCGTCGATGATCGACTGCGCGCCGTTGACGAAGTCGCCGAACTGCGCCTCCCACAGGACCAGCGCGTCCGGGTTGCCCAGCGAGTAGCCGTATTCGAAACCGACGGCCGCGAATTCGCTCAGCGCCGAGTCGTGCACCGCGAACCAGCCCGGATTCTCGCTGCCGATGTTGTGCAGCGGGGTGTACTCCGCACCGGACTTGCGGTCGATGATCACCGAATGCCGCTGGGTGAAGGTGCCGCGCCGGGAGTCCTGACCGGTCAAGCGCACCGCGCGGCCCTCGTCGATCAGCGTGCCGAAGGCGAGCAACTCGGCGAAGGCCCAGTCGATCTTGCCCTCGTAGGCCATCTCCCGGCGGCGCTCCAGCACCGGCTTGACGCGCGGATGCACGTTGAAGCCGTCCGGCACGCCGAGGAAGGCGTCGCCGATGCGCTGCAGCACCGACTTGTCCACGGCGGTGACGACGGTGCCCGGAACGGTCTGCTCCTGCTCGACCGATTCACTCGGCTCCGGCGGGTACTTCTCCAGCTCGCGGACCTCGTTGAACACCCGCTCCAGCTGACCCTGGTAGTCCCGCAGGGCGTCCTCGGCCTCTTTCATCGAGATGTCACCGCGGCCGATCAGGGCCTCGGTGTAGGACTTGCGGACGCTGCGCTTGGTGTCGATGACGTCGTACATGTACGGCTGGGTCATCGACGGGTCGTCGCCCTCGTTGTGGCCGCGACGGCGGTAGCAGATGAGGTCGATGACCACGTCCTTGTGGAACTTCTCGCGGAAGTCGGTCGCCAGGCGCGCCACCCAGGTGCAGGCCTCGGGATCGTCGCCGTTGACGTGGAAGATCGGCGCGCCGATCGACTTGGCGATATCGGTCGAGTACTCGGTGGAGCGGCTGTTCTCCGGTGCGGTGGTGAAACCGATCTGGTTGTTCACCACGATGTGCACCGTGCCGCCGACGCGGTAGCCGCGCAGGCCCGACATGTTCAGCGTCTCGGCGACCACACCCTGGCCGGCGAAGGCCGCGTCACCGTGCAGCATCAGCGGCACGACCGAGAAGGTGCGAGCCTCCTCGCCCTTGGTGACCAGGTCTTCCTTGGTGAGCAGGTCCTGCTTCGCGCGGACCAGACCCTCCAGCACCGGGTCGACGGCCTCGAGGTGCGACGGGTTGGCCGTCAGCGAGACCTCGATGTCGTTGTCGCCGAACATCTGGATGTAGGTGCCGTGCGCGCCGAGGTGGTACTTCACATCGCCCGAGCCGTGGGTGGCGGCCGGGTTCATGTTGCCCTCGAACTCGGTGAAGATCTGCGAGTACGGCTTGCCGACGATATTGGCCAGTACGTTCAGGCGACCGCGGTGCGGCATGCCGATGACGACCTCGTCGAGCCCGTGCTCGGCGCACTGGTCGATGACGGCGTCCATCATCGGGATGGTCGACTCGGCGCCCTCCAGTGAGAAGCGCTTCTGGCCGACGTACTTGGTCTGCAGGAAGGTCTCGAACGCCTCGGCCGCGTTCAGCCGCGACAGGATGTACTTCTGCTGGGCGACGGTCGGCTTCTCGTGCTTCTGCTCGACCCGCTGCTGAATCCATTGCAGCTGTTCGGTTTCCAGGATGTGGGTGTACTCCACACCGACGTGGCGGCAGTACGCGTCGCGCAGCACCGACAGCACGTCGCGCAGCTTCATCCGCTCCTGGCCGTGGAAGCCCGCGACGTTGAATTCACGGTCGAGGTCCCACAGGGTCAGGCCGTGCTGGGTGACGTCGAGGTCGGGATGGCTGCGGAACTTGTCCTTCACCAGCCGCAGCGGATCGGTGTCGGCCATCAGGTGGCCGCGACTGCGATACGCCGCGATCAGCTCCTGGACGCGCACGCTCTTGTCGACACCGCGCTCTTTGATGTCCTTGCGCCAGCGGACCGGCTCGTAGGGCACACCCATGCCGTGGAAGATCTCGTCGAAGAATTCGTCGGAGATCAGCAGGTTGTGGATGGTGCGCAGGAAATCGCCCGACTCCGCGCCCTGGATGATGCGGTGGTCGTAGGTGGAGGTCAGCGTCATCAGCTTGCCGATACCGATCTCGGCGAGCTGCTGGTCGCTCATGCCCTGGAATTCGGCCGGGTACTCCATGGCGCCCGCACCGATGATCGCGCCCTGACCGGGCATCAGCCGCGGCACCGAGTGGTTGGTGCCGATGGTGCCCGGGTTGGTCAGCGAGATGGTGACGCCGGTGAAGTCCTCGGTGGTGAGCTTGCCGTCGCGCGCGCGGCGCACGATGTCCTCGTAGGCGCTGTGGAACTGCGCGAACGACATCGTCTCGGTGTTCTTGATCGCCGCGACGACGAGAGTGCGGCTGCCGTCCTTGCCCGGCAGGTCGATCGCCAGGCCGAGGTTGGTGTGCGCGGGGGTGACCGCGTTCGGCTTACCGTCGACCTCGGCGAAGTGGCGGTTCATGTTCGGGAACGCCTTGACCGCCTGGACGATCGCGTAGCCGAGCAGGTGGGTGAACGAGATCTTGCCGCCGCGGGTGCGGGCGAGGTGGTTGTTGATGACCAGCCGGTTGTCGATCATCAGCTTCGCCGGGATGGCGCGCACGCTGGTAGCGGTCGGGATGGTCAGCGACGACGACATGTTCTTGACGATCGCCGCGGCCGGTCCGCGCAGCACCTTCGACTCGTCGGCGGCCGGTTCGGCCGGGGAGGTCTTGGTGGGAGCGGCGTTGGAGGTCGGCGCCGGGGTGGTGCTGGCCTGTGGCTTGCTGCCGCGGGCCTGCGGCGGCGCGGCGGCGGCCGAGACGGCGGCGGTGGCCTTGGGCGCGGCCGGAGCGGAGGCCGCCGGGGCGGCGGGAGTGCTGTTGGCTATCTCACCCGGCGATTCCGGTATGTAGTCGGCGAGAAACTCGTGCCAGCTCCAAG
>NZ_LZMK01000228.1:0-823 GCF_001665865.1 Nocardia sp. 852002-20019_SCH5090214
ACCACCAGTGGCGGCACCACCAGCGCGTCGGTCTCGCGTGTGGTGCGAGTGGGCATCGGCTCGCCGAGACTGGTCGCCTCGGTGCGCCAGGTCCCGCCGGCGGGGGTGAGCATCGCCGCGCCCGCGAACTTCTCGATCCCGATCCGGATCCGTTCGAGGGTGTTGTCGGCGAGGGGTTCGTCCCGGTCACCGATGCGGTCCCCGGGCGGCAGGCTCCAGTCGATGGCCACCGACGCCGGTGTGGTGATCGGCTCGGCGATCGCGTACCGGCACGCCTTCGACGGGCACCGGTAGACGTACTGGCCGTGACGCACGCCGTAGCGGCCCATCTGCGTGCCGGGCTTCTTCCACGACTGGATCGCGTCCACGACCTGCTCGCAGCTCGGGCACCATGCCTTCGGGCGCAGCCACTTGTCCCAATCCGGGCGCCGCCCCAGCGATTTGAGCCAGTACGCGATGTAGAGCCGGTCGCGGGACTGCGGCACCGGCAGGCAGGTGCGCGGCAGCACGTGCGCGGAATTCAGGGCGATGACCCGGGTCTCGTAACCGAGGTCCTGGATCTCGCGCAGCCACCGATGCCGGTCGTCCCACTTCCAGCACTGCACGACGTTTTCCATCACCCCGGCCAGCACCGGCTTGCCGCGCGCGGCCATCGCACGCAGATACCGGGGAATCTGCTCGACCAGCGCGCGGCTGCGCCCGGACGCCGGATCCTCGACGATGCCGAGTTCCTCGTCGAACCGGTACTGGTTGCTCTGGTCGAAGTAGCGTTTCTGTCCCTTCGCGTCCGTCCATTCCGGGCACGCCGGGCTCGCCCAGAACA
>NZ_LZMK01000229.1:0-605 GCF_001665865.1 Nocardia sp. 852002-20019_SCH5090214
CGGCGCGGGAGTTCGGGGTGTCGTGCGCGTTGGCGCGTGCCGACTACAGCGCGGCGCAGGCCTGGACGGTAGTAGCTGGGCTGGGCGGGAAGGCCGCCGAACTCGGGCAGCGGTGGTGGCGCCGCTACATGTGGCTGTCGGCGGTCACCGTGGTCGCGGCCGAACGCGGCCTGTCCGAAACCGCCGCTTGGGATCTCGCACGCACGGCGTGTGCGGCTGTCTGCCTGGCACGCGGGCGCGACTGGTGGCGCGAATCGAAATGGGAACCCGCCCTCGCCGAAGCCCGAACCGACCGCCCACGCCGCCACCACATCGACGACACAGCCACCAACTCCGCGGATCTAGCACCGGAGATCCGCGCCGAGATCGACGCGCTACGAGCGGGTTTCGAGGCTGCGGTGGCTGCCCGGCTGGGCGGGTTGCACCCGCAACGGCTGCGCAGTGCGCGGGCGGTGTTGGCTGCTCTGGCGCGGGCGGTGGTGACCCGTTCCGGGTCGGTGTCGAGTCGGTGTTTGTCGTTGTGGTCGCTGTTGGACCGCAAGACCGTATGCAGGGCTTTGGCCACCGTGATCGAGGCCGGCATCGTCACCACGACGCACGCCTAC
>NZ_LZMK01000230.1:0-644 GCF_001665865.1 Nocardia sp. 852002-20019_SCH5090214
GCGTTCTTCGAGCCGGAGGGCGAGGACCTTCTGGCCGGGCTGATCCTGGCGGCCGCGTTGGACAAGAAGCCGATCACTCAGGTGTTCGCGTGGGTGACTTCGCCGACGGATCAAGCGCCGGTTGGTGTGGTCCAGAAGCACGGGTTTTCGCTGGTCGCAGGTGCGCTGGCTACGCAGTACAACGCGCCGGACAAGCAGAAGGGCGGCGTGTTCTCGACCGCGAAGAAGATGGCGGCGGTCCTCAAGTATGAGGACATCCGCCGGTGGGTGTGCCCGCCGCAGCGCGGTGAGCGCCCGCGCCGGGCCTTCGATGTCGCCGAGTTCGTCACCAGCAAAGACACCCTGTATCTGCTGTCGGAGGAAGGCCCGGCCTCCGGCGGCGCGCTGGTGACCGCGTTCGCGTCGGCCGTGGCTGCGGCGGGCAAGGACGAGGGCGGGCGCGCCGGTGGCCGGATGCCGGTGCCGATGCTGATCGTGCTCGATGAGGCCGCCAACATTGTCCGCTGGCGCAACCTGCCGAAGCAGTACAGCCACTTCGGATCTCGCGGCATCGTCGTCATGACCATTCTGCAGTCGTGGGCCCAGGGCGTGCGCTGCTGGGGCGAGGACGGCATGAGGGCGCTGCTCAGCGCCACCAACGTGCT
>NZ_LZMK01000231.1:0-604 GCF_001665865.1 Nocardia sp. 852002-20019_SCH5090214
GTGGAGTGTGGTGGTGAGGGTAATGGGTGAGTGGGTTTGTGGGGGTGATGATTTGAGTGGATTTGTGAGTATGGAGGTGGGGGTTATGTGGGATTTGGGTTGGTGTCGACGAATTCGAGATCGGCTTCGCGCTCCCATGTCCAGTGGTTACCTGGCCACCACACCACGACCCAGTCCGTCCCGCCGGTAGGCGGGGTTTTCGACCACACCTGAACGAGTTCGCCGGAGGCGTGGTCGAAGTCGGTGCGCACCACCGCGGCGTGCCCGGCGGGGGCGACATAGCCGATCCGGTCGCCGCCGGAGAGGCCGGCGCGTGACTTCAACCGGATCCGGGTGCGCGGCGCGACGGGCATCGGTCGAGCTTGTCACCCGCGCCCGCGGCGAGGCTGGGGTGGGATAGTCGCGGGTATGGGCGAGGTGTTCGCGGTCGGTGATCGCATCGAGTGGTGGAGCGACATCGACGGCGGCCCGGCCGAGCCCGGCGACCAGGACGCGAGGAAAAACATCGGCACGGTCGCCAGCGTCCACCGCAGCCCCAACGACGACACCCAGGTCGTCGCGTATCTCGTGACGTGTCGCAGCCGCGTCGCCGGCACGTACACCT
>NZ_LZMK01000232.1:0-45818 GCF_001665865.1 Nocardia sp. 852002-20019_SCH5090214
CGGTTGGCCAGCGGGCCGTAGACGATGTAGGAGTGTCCGGTGACCCAGCCGATGTCGGCGGTGCACCAGTACACGTCGGCGCCGGGTTTGTGGTCGAAGACGTAGTGGTGGGTGTAGGCGACCTGGGTGAGGTAGCCGCCCGAGGTGTGCAGGATGCCCTTGGGTTTTCCGGTGGTGCCGGAGGTGTAGAGGATGTAGAGCGGGTGCTCGGCATCGAACGGCTGGGCCTCGTGCTCGGGACTTGCCTGCGCGACGGTTTCGTGCCACCACAGGTCGCGGCCCTCGGTCCACGGGATCTCGATATTCGTGCGGCGCACCACCAGCACGTGTTCCACGCTGTGCGGCACGTCGCCGTGGGCGTAGAGCGCCTCGTCGACGGCTTCCTTCAGCGGTGCGGACTTGCCGCGGCGCCACTGGCCGTCGGTGGTGATCACCAGGCGGGCCTCGGCGTCGTCGACGCGCTGGCGCAGGGCGCTGGGGGAGAAGCCGGCGAAGACCACCGAATGGGTCAGGCCCAGCCGCGCGCAGGCCAGCATCGACACGATGGCCTCGGGGACCATCGGCATGTAGATCGCGACCCGGTCGCCGGCGACCAGGCCGAGTTCGGTGAAGTAGTTCGCGGCCCGGCTCACCTCGGCCTGCAGTTGGGCGTAGGTGATCGAGCGGGAATCGCCGGGCTCGCCCTCCCAGTGGATGGCGACCTGGTCGCCGTAGCCGTCGGCGACGTGGCGGTCCACGCAGTTGTAGGCGACGTTGAGCTTGCCGCCGGTGAACCAGCGCGCGAACGGGGCGTCGTCCCAGTCCAGCACCCGATCCCACGGTTGATGCCAGTGCAGCCGCTGCGCCTGCTCGGCCCAGAACCCGTCGCGATCCGCCGCCGCCCGCTCGTAGATGGACCCGTCGGCATTGGCTGCCGCGGCGAATTCGGCGGTAGGCGGGTACACGTCTCGGTGCTCAGCGGTGGTGTCGGTCATCTCGCCTCGTTCAGTAGGACTTCGGTAGCCGAAGGCTGTGCTGGGCAACGTAATTGAGGATCATCTCACGGCTTACCGGCGCGATCTGCAGCAACCGCGCCAGTCCCCACTGTGGCAGCAGGCCGTACTCGGCGCTGATGCCATTTCCGCCGTGAAGCTGGATCGTCTGATCGACGGCGGCGACGGCAGCCTCGGCCGCGGCGTATTTCGCGATATTGGCTGCCTCGCCGGCGGGCAACCCCTTCTCGTACAGCCACGCCGCTTTGGCGGTCGTCATCGCCGCGAGATCGACCTCGATCTTGGCTTTCGCCAGGGGATGCGCGATCCCCTGGTAGCGCCCGATGGGCGCGCCCCACACCGACCGGGTACGGGCATAGGCCGCGCCGCGCTCGATGGCGAAACGGCCGATCCCGACACATACCGCGGCTCCGGTGATTCGCTCGGGATTGAGCCCGTCGAAGACGTGCCGGAATCCTTCACCCTCGATGCCGATGAGACTGGCGGCGGGCAGCCGCACATTGTCGAAGTGCAGCGTGAACTGCTTTTCCGGAACGCTGATCCCGACCGGTAGCCGGTGCTTGATCAGACCGGGAGCGTCGGTCGGGACGAGAAACAGCGACATGCGCGCCGCGCCGGTGGATTCGTCACGTCCGGTCCGGGCGACGACGATCAGCGCGGCGGCCTCGTCGACGCCGGAAATGTAGTACTTGGTTCCGGTCAGCAGATAGTCGCCGCCCGACCGCCGGGCGGTGGTGGATATCCGATGACTGTTGGACCCGGCATCGGGTTCGGTAATGGCGAAGACGACCTTCGTGCCGGATGCCATGCGCGGCAGCCACTCTCGTTGCTGTGCGTCGGTGCCGTATTTCGACAGCAACTCACCGGAGATCGCGCTGGACACCAGTAGGAGCAGCTGCGGGCAGCCGTGCGCGGCGGTTTCCTCACACACCATGGCCAGTTCGGTCATTCCGGCGCCACCACCGCCGTATCGCTCGGGCAGATTGATGCCGATGAAGCCGTGCGCGGCGAGGTCCTGCCAGAGCTCGGTAGTCGGCTCGTGCGCCACGGCGCGTTCGGCGTAATAGGCGGGGCCGTATTTGTCGGTGATCGCGCCGATCGCGCGGCGTAGTTCTTGCTGCTCGTTCGATTCGGCGAAGTCCATCAGGAATCTCCCGCGAGTTTGTCGGGAATATCGGTATAGGTCGCCCTCAGGAATTCGCCGAACCCCTTGGCCTGGGGGTCGGTCCGGGTGCAGGACGCGACGCCGTCCCCCAGGAAGCCGACGACGACGAAGTTCAACGCGCGCAGATTGGGAAATTCGTACCGCCTGACCTCGAAGCCCGCTGCATCCGGCACCAATTCGACAAATCTCTCGACGGTCAGGTGCGAGCGCAGCCAATCCCACCGCTCGTCGGTGTCGGTCCACACCCCGACATTCGCCTTGCCGCCTTTGTCACCCGAGCGTGCGGCCACCACCGAACCGAGCGGCCGCCGGCTCGCCGGCCCGAAATCAGCCGTGCGGGAGACGATATCGCCGCTGGGGATCACCCCGGCGTATCGATCGTCGGTCTGCGAGGTGTGCCCGATCGTCTCGCGCGAGCCGTCGGCATGCACCACGATCTGTTCGATCTCGGAGGCCGGAATCACGGTCGGCCAGTAGACGCCGAATTCGGAGGCGGACGTCGGCGGTGTGGTGGTGTGGAATCCGGCGTAGCCGCCGACCGCGAGCTCGAGCACGGCGTTGGAGAAGGCTCGGTCCACCTTTGCCCGCTCGCGGTCCTTGACGGTGACCCGCAAATGCGCCGTCGCCTCGCTCATCCGGGTCGGTTCGGCCCGGTCGTAGCGCAGCAACTGGACATCGACGTCGTCGAATCGCTCGCGCCCGCCGAGAATTTCGAACAGCTGCTCGGTAGCCCATCGGGCCTTCTCCTCGATATCGAGGCCGGTCAGCACCAGAGTCATCGTGTTGCGGTATCCCCCGATGAAATTCATCGCGACCTTGAGGGTCGACGGTGGGGGCGAGCCGGTGGCACCGCTCACCCGGACTCGGTCCGTACCGTCCTGACTCAATCGCAGGGTGTCGAAATGTGCCACGACGTCCGGATTGAGATACACCGGCGAGTCGACCTCGTAGAGCAACTGCGCGGTGACGGTTCCGGGCGATATCAGGCCGCCGGTGTCGTCGTGCTTGGTGATGACGAAGCTGCCGTCGTGCGCGAGTTCCGCGATCGGCGAACCGGGATATCGGCGGTCGGCGATCTCGTCGATCTGTGAGTAGTTGCCGCCCGTGGCCTGCGGCCCGCATTCGATGATGTGGCCCGCGGCCACCGCCCCCGCGAGGGCGTCGAAATCGGTGCGTTTCCAGTTGTGCCACCACGCGCCGACACCCAGGACGAGTGCCGCATCGGTGACCCGCGGCGTGATCACCACGTCGGCACCACCGGCAAGCGCCGCCGCGATACCCCAGCCGCCCAGGTAGACGTTGGCCGAAATCGGTTGTGCGCCGGACTCTTCCAGGGTGATGCCCTTGTCGAGGTGGCGCAGGGGGTGCCCCGCGGCCTGCAGCTGCGGCAGCCGCTCGATGATATCGTCGCCCTCGATATGGGCTACCGAAAGCTCGAGCCCCGCCTCCCGTACGACGGACCGGATCCGCTCCGCCAGGTTCCCAGGGGAGAGTCCGCCGGCATTGACCACGACCTTGATCCCGCGCGCGGCGCAGGTCGTGGCAACCTGTTCGAACTGGGCCAGAAATGTTTTGGCATAACCGGTTTCGGGATCCTTCTGCTTGGCTTTCCAGAGGATCAGCATCGTCAGCTCCGCGAGGTAGTCGCCGGTGACGACGTCGACCGGCCCACCCTCGACCATCGCCCGGAACGCGGCGAAGCGGTCGCCGTAGAAGCCCGACGCATTGCCGATACGCACCGGTCGGCGCGGTGTTGTTCGATTCATCGGTCGAATTCCCTTCAGCGAGCGCCGGTTCGGCTGGGGCGGCCGGTTCCCGGAGCACCGGCATAGGCTTGTGCGATCGTCATCCACCGCGATGCGATGCCGCCCTCGACGACCAGCTTCGTGTCCTCGCGATGGCGGCGCTGGGTGACCACCAGGACGAAGTCCTCGGCGGGGCCGGTCACCCGGTCGGTGGCGTCGGCCGGTCCCCAGGTCCACACCTCGTCGGAGTCGGGTGCGTACAGCTCAACGCGCACGGGCTCGGCCGGCACCTCCAGGTTGTTGAGGCGATGCGCGAACGCGAACGTGCTGACGCCGAGGTGGGCGATGCTGCGCAAACCGGAACTCAGCGGATGATCGACCCCCAGTGCGTCGTAGATGTCCTGACCGTGTGCCCAGGTTTCCATCAGTCGCGCGGTGGCCGAGGAGGCCACGCTCATATCCGGCCCGAACCAGGGCAGGCGGCGACGCGGATCATCAATGGTGAGTGCGGTGAGCAGCCGGCTGCGGGACTCCTCGAACCAGCTGCGCAACTCGCCCGCGGAGAGGTGGCGATGCGCCTCGGCGATCCGGTCGGGAAAATCCGGTCCCAGCGATGTCAGCCGGTCCGCCTCGATACGGAAGCGGTCCGCGTCGGTGAGCGCCAGATGCGCACAGTCGTCGAAGTAGGCAAGATGCGATACCTGATCACGGATCGCCCAGCCCTCCGCCGGAGTGGCCGATTCCCAGGCGAGTTCGGATGTGCTCGACAGGCAATCGATCAGCCGGTCGGTCTCCTGCCCGAGGTCGCGCAGCAGCGCGGAATAGTCGAGAGCCATTATTTCCCCTGCCATCTGGGGGCACGCTTTTCGGTGAACGACAGCATGCCCTCCTGGGCGTCCGCGCTCGAATACACCGGCGCCCAAATTGTCTCGGCACGGTCGAAGGCCTCACGCAAGGGGTATTGCGCGGTCAGTGTCATGGTTTGCTTGCCGGCCAGCACCGACAGCGGTGCGTTCGCCACGATCTGCTGTGCGAACGCCTGCGCGCGCTCGCGCAGTTGATCGGGCTCTGCCAGCTGATTCACGAAGCCGATCTCGTAGGCGCGCCGGGCCGTCATCGGCGCTCCGGTCAGCACGATCTCCATGGCCACTCGCCGTGGGATCATGAGGGGAAGTGGTGCCGCCCAAGGGGATCCGCGGCCCACCTTCACCTCCGATATGGCGAACGTCGCGGTGGTGGATGCTATGCACAGATCGCACGTTTGCGCGAGCAGGAAACCACCGGCGAAGGCCGCCCCGTTGACAGCGGCGATGGTCGGTTTGACGACGTCGATATTCCGACCGAACTGCGGAACATAGTCCACCGGGGGGATCGTCAGTTTCTCCTCGGACATCTCCTTGAGATCACCCCCGGCGCAGAATGCCTTGTCGCCGGCGCCGGTGAGCACGAGAACCTTCGCGCTGTCGTCGTCGTTGAAACGGCGCACACCCTCGAACAATCCGTGGCGTACGGCCTTGCTCAGGCTGTTGCGGGCATGCGGCCGATCGATCGTCAGCCAGGCGACGCCGCGGTCGACCTCGTAACGGACCACCTCGTCCATCAGTTTTCACCGTCCTGCACGACAGCCAGCACCTGGCCGGAATCGACCTGAGCCGCCACCGCGACGGGGATCTTCACGACGATGCCGTCCGAGGGGGTCCGGATGGTGTGCTGCATCTTCATGGCCTCCAGCACCACGACCGCGTCCCCGGCGGAAACCGATTGTCCTTCGGTTACTTCGACTCGCACGACGGTTCCGGGCATGGGGGCCAGCAGCGATCCGGCCTCCTGAATATCGCTCGGGTCGGGGAAGCGCTCGACCTCGTGCAGTTCGGTGGCGCCGAGGGCGCTGTCGACGAAATACGCGGCACCACTGCGGGTGATGCGGTATCGCCGCCTGACGCCGTCGACGGCGATGTCGACGAGTTCGGCGCTCGCGGTGTTGAGTTCGAGGCTTTCCGGCCGCCAGTCACCCACCCGCACGCGCAGCTGGGTCCGGTCGAAAAGGTATTCCACGTCGATCACTTGTTCGCCTGCCCGGAAGGACACCGATTGGGGTGCGCTGGGCAGAGTGCGGAAGCCGGACGGCAGCCCCGGCAGTACGGACGAGTTCGCGCGGCGATCGGCTTGAGCGGCGAGCGCGGCGACCAAGGCGTGTGTCTGCTCCGCCGCATCGTTTCCGTTGCGGCGAATCATCAGATCGGCCGGGTCGTGGCGTTCGAGATAGCCGGTATCGATGGCACCGGAGCGGAACTCGGGCTCGCGCAGGATACCGATCAGCAGATCCCGGTTCGTGGTCACTCCGTGGATCAGGGTCTCCTCGAGTGCCCGCGCTACTCGATCGCAGGCCGCGTCGCGATCGGGACCGTAGCCGATCACCTTGGCCAGCATCGGATCGTAGTAGGTGCTGACCTGGGAGCCAGAGGTGAATCCGGCGTCGACGCGGACACCGGGCAGGTCCGCGAATTCCAGGGTCGTCAGTGTGCCCGATACCGGAATGAACCCTGCCGCAACGTCTTCGGCGTACAGGCGGACTTCCATCGCATGGCCCTGCGGCGTGACGTCGAGCATCTCCTCGGGCAGCGGGGCGCCCGCGGCGACCAGCAGTTGGCCACGGACCAGGTCGATCCCGGTGACGAGTTCGGTCACGGGATGTTCGACCTGCAGGCGGGTATTGACCTCCAGGAAGTAGAACGAGCCGTCCTGCGCCATCACGAATTCCACCGTGCCCGCACCCTCGTACGACAGCGCTTTGCCCGCGGCCACCGCCGCGCGTCCAAGTTCGTCGCGTAGTGTGTCGTCGACGGCCGTGGACGGGGACTCCTCGATGATCTTCTGGTAGCGCCGCTGGATCGAGCATTCGCGTTCGCCGAGATGGACGACCGTGCCGTAGCTGTCGCCGAAGATCTGTACCTCGATATGCCGCGGGGATCGCACGAACTTCTCCAGGAACACCGTGCCGTTCCCGAATGCCGACGCGGCCTCGCGCCGTGCGCTACCGACGGCCTCGATCAACTCACTCTGGTCGGACACGATGCGCATACCGCGGCCGCCGCCGCCGAAAGCGGCCTTCACGAGGATGGGAAAGCCGATCTCCTCGGCGGCCGCGCGCAACCGTTCCGGGTCCTCATCGGACTCGTTCTCGACGGTGGCGCCGGGCAACACCGGCACCCCCGCGGCGGCCATCATGCGCTTTGCTTCGATTTTCGAACCCATCGCGGCGATCGCTTCGGGGCTGGGGCCGACGAAGATCACGCCTGCCGCGGCGCAGTCGCGGGCGAATTGTTCGTTCTCGGAGAGAAATCCGTATCCCGGGTGTACCGCGGTAGCGCCGGTGCGGCGGGCCGCATCGAGAACGAGGTCGGCGCGTAGGTAGGTGTCGGCGGGCGTGGTGCCGGGCAAATGCACCGACTCGTCGGCCTGTAGCACGTAGGGCGCGTCGATGTCGGCGTCGGAATACAACGCGACGGTCGCGATATCCATCTCCCGTGCGGTGCGGATGATTCGAGACGCGATCTCACCGCGATTGGCGATGAGGAGCTTGGTGATCGCGGTGCGTCGCGTTGTGGGGGTTGTCGAAGGCATCGGATTTCTCACATCCTGAAGACGCCGAAGCCGCGCCTACCGGCGACTTCGGCGGAGTGGGCTGCAGACAGGGACATCCCGAGCACGGCACGGGTGTCGCGCGGGTCGATCACACCGTCGTCGTAGAGACGCGCGGAGATGAAGAACGGATGGGATTCGTCTTCGATCTGTTTTTCGATTGCCGCCGTGCGTTTCGCGTCCGCTTCTGTGTCGAACTCCCGACCCGCCGATTCGGCCGCGGCCTTTCCGACGATGGACATCACACCGGCGAGTTGCTGGGCTCCCATGACGGCCAGCCGGGCATTGGCCCAGGTGAACATGAAACGGGGATCGTATGCGCGCCCGGACATTCCGTAATTCCCGGCACCGAACGAGCCACCCATGTTGATACTGATATGCGGCACGTCGCTGTTGGTGACTGCGTTGATCATCTTGGCGCCGTCCTTGATGATCCCGCCCTGCTCGTATTCGGTGCCGACCATGAATCCGGTGACGTTGTGCAGGAAGATGAGCGGGGTATCGGTCTGGTTTGCCAGCAGAATGAACTCCGTGGCCTTCTTGGCCTCGTCGCTGAACAGCACCCCGCGCGTGTTGGCGAGAATGCCGACCGGGAAGCCGTGGATGGAGGCCCAGCCGGTGGCGATGCTGGTGCCCCATCGGGGTTTGTACTCCGAGAAGCGCGATCCGTCCACGATGCGTGCGATGACCTCGCGTGGGTCGAATGGGATGCGAGGGTTGCCGGAGGCGATGCCGAGGAGTTCCTCAGCGTCGTACAGGGGTTCGTCCGGGGGCTGGCTTGGTCCAGGGCCCAGCTTGCGCCAGTTCAGGTGTGCGACGATATCGCGCCCGATGCGGATGGCGTCGGTCTCGTCGACCGCAAAGTAGTCGGCCAGACCCGATACCCGCGAATGCATATCCGCCCCGCCGAGTTCTTCGTCGTCGGCGTCTTCGCCGGTGGCCATCTTCACCAGGGGCGGACCGCCCAGGAAGACCTTCGCGGCGTTGTCGACCAGTACCGCGTAATCGCACATGCCCGGCACGTAGGCGCCGCCGGCGGTGGAATTTCCGAATACCAGCGCCACAGTGGGGATGCCCATCGAAGACATCTCGGTCAGCTCGTGGAAGATCCTGCCCGCGTGAACGAACAGCTCTGCCTGGGTGGGCAGATCGGCGCCGCCGGATTCCACCAGGTACACCACAGGGAGCCGATTGACGCGCGCAATTTCCAACGCGCGCAAGTTCTTTCGCAGCGTGTACGGATTCATCGTGCCGCCGCGCACGGTGGGATCGTGCGCGATGATCATGCACTCGATGCCTGAGACGACGCCGACGCCGGTGACGATCGCGGCGCCGACGTTGAACTCGGTGCCCCACGCGGCCAAGGCGGACAGCTCCATGAACGGGGCGTCGCGGTCGATCAGCAGTTCGATGCGTTCTCGTACGAGGAGCTTGCCGCGGTCGTGATGGCGTTTGGCGTAGCGATCCCCGCCTCCGGCGGCGACCAATGCCAGCTGTTCGTTCAGGGCAGCCACGGCTGCCGCCTGGGTGTCGTAATTCTCGAGATACGTCGACGACGCGGGGTCGACCTCGGATTTGAGTACGGGCATCCGTACGCCTTTCGATTCGAATGTCGCTGCCACAGTCGGGCGGGAGTCACCACAGCCCGGATTAGTGAATGACGATACACTAACTTACAATCAGCGATCAGGGAAGTTCTCTGCAGTTGTGCTATCTACCTGCTGTTTCTTCCGAACCCCCCTTGCACGGCCAGATTGTTAGTGATTGGGAAGTGGCTAGCCAGCGACCGGAACGCCGATTCAGGCGGAGGGCCAGCGGGGATGTGGTCGCGTGTGGGAGTGCGAGCGCGGGGCGGTGAGGGTCGACAGCAGCGTCGTTCGTGCTCGGTCGTATTGCTCGGCGATTGTTCCGATCAGTTCGGCAGCCGAGGTGATGGCATCGACCCCGGCTACGCTGTGCCCCGCACTCCAGGCGGTGCGATTGCGCAGTAGCCGGTCCTGCTCGAAGCCGTTCGAGTCGTGCGATTCCAACTCGGATGCGCCCTCGCGAGCGAGCCAGCTCGCGAGCAGACTGGCTGGTATACCTCCGACGTAGGTGGACAGCGTGACGTCATCGAGCGTCGATTCGACCAACGCGGCTCGGTATCCGTCCTCGGCGAGGCTTTCGGTCGTGGCGATGAATCGCGTCCCCAGATAGACCAGATCGACTCCCAGGGCTTGCGCGGCGAGGATGGAAGTTCCGTCGGTGATGCCGCCGGCGAGCACGATCGGCCCGTCGAAATGTGCGCGAACCGCTCGCGTGAACGCGAACGGATTGGCCCACCCCGTCTGTCCGCCGGCGCCGGCGGTGAGCAGCACAAGACCGTCGGCGCCGGCCTCCAGCGCGCGCTCCACGTGCGCCATGCTCGAGACGTCCGCCAACACCTGGCAGCCGATGTCGTGTAAGGGTGCGATGACCGGCTTCGGTGATCCCACGCTGGTGATTACGAGTTCGACTCCGTGGCGTACCAGGCAATCGAGGTCGGCTTGCAGTCGCGCATTCGTCCGATGCACGACCAGGTTCGGAGCTATGGGGGCGGCCGTTCCGCTGTGGTCGCCAACCGCGGAGGTGATTTGCTCGAGCCAGCCATCGAGTTCCTCGGTGGTTGCGGCATTGTGGGTGGGGAAGGAGCCGACCACGCCGTGACGGCAGGCGGCGATGACCAGATCCGGCCCCGAGACGCTTGTCATGGGCGCGGCGATGGCGGGAATCGTCAGTCGATTCGTGAGAGAGTCGGGCAATGCCATGGCGCTAGTAAATCATGAATCACTTAGGTGGCGGTGCGGAGTGCCTCCGGCTGCTGGTTGCAAGTCCTCGGCGGCAACTGATACGGCCTTTTTCGAGTGGGGGTCAGTAGCCGCCGCTTGACACGGTGACCTGGATCACGGACTATGTAGCCGTAAGTAAATCGCGCAACACATCGTTAACGTGGCGCGAGGTGTGGAACCCGGGAGTTGGGCCAAGGGCGCGACGAGGCACCCGGAACGCTGGCTGCGTGGATTCCGGTCGGCGTCAGTAGAAGCTCGAGGGACGATGAGGGCACCGGCAGCAGTACCGCAGCAGCATACCTTCGCCGGGCTGGTGTCCCGGATTTCGGAACTGAACTCGCGGGTCGGTGAGCTGGCCGAACATGCCGCCGGCGACGGTACGAACCGCGCCTACCTCCAATTGCTGGGCGTGACTCTGGAACGCACGAATCGCCGATTGGGCTCCATACAGGGCGGTTCGGCCGACGTAACAGATCTAGCCGAGTTGCTGACCGATGTCAGCGCGATGCAGTCCACACTGCGCAAGCACACCCTGACGCAGCCCAGTTTCGCGCCCGGGCGGATCTTCGAGGCTTTGGCACGGTTGCGCAGGAAGACCACGGCCGCCGAAGTATTCGAAGCCGCAGCGGCCGAATTGTGTGCGGCGGCGAGCTTCGACAGAGCGATGGTTTCCATGGTGCGCGGCTCTACCTGGGCGCCGTCGCTGCTGTTTCTCTCCGATGGCAACGACAGCGGCTTCAACCGCGAACTGACCGACTATATTGCCGAGCTCGAGATCCAGTTGGCTTCACCGATGGTCGAGGCTGAGGTCGTGCGGCGACGGCTGCCGGCCCTCGTCACCGACGCGCAGGATGAGCCCCGGACATTCCGTCCATTGATGAACGCCTCGAATACTCGCGAATACGTCGTCGCGCCCTTGATTGCGGGTGGTTCGGTGTTCGGACTGCTCCATGCCGACACTTATCTCTCGGGGCGCCCGCTCACCGCCGCCGACCGTGACAGTTTGCGCACGTTTGCCGAGGGGATCGGCGTGATCTACGAGCGCATGGTGCTCGAGTCACGACTGGCTCGGCAGCGTGAACGCCTGTCCGATGTGTTCCGGTCAGCCGAGCGGATCCTCGAAGCCCCCCAGAAGGTGTCGGTGCGACTCCCTGGTCCAGCTGTACGCACGGCAGTCGCGGTCACACCCGAGGTACTCGCCGCTAGAGAGGAGCCCGGACGAATCGAGCCCGGTGGTCTGGCGAGGCTCACCGCACGCGAAAGGGAGGTGTTGAGATTGCTGGCCGGTGGTCTGACCAACGTTCAGGTGGCCGACCGGCTCACGGTGGCCGAGAGCACGGTGAAATCGCACGTCAAGCACATCTTGCACAAGCTTGGTGCACCCAATCGTGCTGGTGCCATCGCGCAGTTCATTCGTGCCGCGAACAACGAACGGCGGGTATGACAATGGCAGTTGCAATGGCGAGTGATCACAGTGCCGTCAGTCCGGCCGGCCGTATACGGCACGGATGGCGTCGGCGCGAAGGGGAAATCGCGGCCCGGATGGCGGTGCTGCGGGACGCAGTATTCGAAGCGGTCGGGTCCGCTACTCCGCTGCCTCGCGTGGGGTGGGACGGTCCATGGCGTTCGGCGGAAGTAGTGTCCAATCTGATTCATTTCTGCATCGCGCGACTGCGCAGCGTTCGCAGTGCCGATACGGCGACCGCTGAGACGCTGTGCGCTCTGATACTGGAGCTGCAGCAACTCGCGTTGGACCTCTACCTTCACGACACGGGTGAACGCAGTCAGCGGATGGCGGACTGCGCGGCCGGGTTGAGCCGCCTGCGTTCCATTCGCGATACCACGGCGCTTCTGGACGTGGCATGTGAGGAGATTGTGCTGCGCTGCGGATTTCAGCGGGTGGTGCTGTCACGGGTCGAAGGACGTTCGTGGCGTCCGGCGATGGCGCATTTTGCCGCCGAACGCGAATCGGAATCGTGGTTCGCGGACTGGGTCGATCAGGCCATTCCGCTCGATTCGCGGGCACCCGAGGCGCAGTTGTTGGCCAAGCGGCGTCCGTCGCTGGTGTACGACACCTCGAACGCGCCCGTGTACCGGCCGATTATCGTCGATGCCGGGCGGTCGCGCTCGTATGTGGTGGCTCCGATCGTCCATGGCGAGGACGTTGTCGGATTCGTTCATGCCGACCACCATCCGCTGACTCGCCGTGCCGACGAAGGTGACCGGGATGTGTTGTGGGCCTTCACCGATGGCTTCAGTCACATCTACGAACGCACTGTCTTGCTGGAACAGCTGCGCGACCAGCGCGACCAGGTACGCGACTTGATCGTTTCCGCGGTGAATCGCATGGACGAGCTGTGCGAAGCCGACCTTTCGATGGCCGGTGCCAACGATGCCGAAGACCATGAGTGCGCCGCGATAGTCCCGGGGCCCGCGTACGGGAGCATGGGTGATCTCACCGAGCGTGAAGCCGACGTCTTCCGACTTATGGTTGCCGGCGCCACGAACCGCGCCATTGCCGAGCGCCTGATCATCACCGAAGGCACCGTGAAATCGCATGTCAAACATATTCTGCGAAAGTTCGGGGCGGCCAACCGGGCACAGGCCATCGCGTGGTCTCTGCAGGCCGAATAGGTGCTTTGAGCTGACCCTCGGCAAATGTGGTCGCTGATCTTGCTTCTCGAATACGGGTGGCGCCCCCGGAACTTCCTGGGGGCGCCACCCAGCTTCTGCTCAGTTGATCCGCCGGGCATGCATGCCGGACATGACGGGGCTTATACGGACGGTCTCGCCGGGCTGGGGGGCATGGATCATTCGGTTGTTGCCGAGGTAGATCGCGACGTGTCCCGGCTGGCCGTCGTCCGGTGCCCAACTTCCGAAGAGCAGGTCGCCGGGGGCGGCTTCCGAGAGTGGGATCTCCACACCCACATGCCATTGGCCCTGTGAGGTCCGGGGCAGAGTGACGGCGCCGCCGGTGGCGGCATGCACCGCGAAGGAAGTGAGCCCAGAGCAGTCGAAACCACCTGAGGTCGGCCCATTACTGTTACCACCGCCCCACACGTATGGCAGCCCGAGGTACTTCGCTGCTTGCGCGACGATTCTGTGGCCGAGGTCCTCGATGCTATGGTTCGCCGCCGGCAGCAGGTAATCGTCGGCCGACAGCCATTCGTACTGTTCGCGAGTGGCCAGAATGCGGGCGACATAGGGCTTGGTTTGATGTTCGTAATCGGGGCTGCCGGAAGGCATTCCACCCGAGCGGAAGACGGCCCCCGCCCCGGCGTTGTAGGCGGCAATGGTCAAAGCGAGAGTGTCGCCGACGACCCGTCCCTCGCCCTTCCACATTTCGATCTGTCGATAGCTGTCGCACAGCAGATGTCCCGACGCCATGACCGAATCACCGATATCGAACACATCGGGAGTCCCGGTGCCGTGTACGTCCTTGCCGTACACCGCCCAGGTCCCGGGCATGAACTGCCCGGGTCCCAACGCGCCGGTGGGTGATACGGGCGCGTCGGGTCCGTAACGGAAGCCGTTCTCGGCCGCGTACAGGGCTGCCAAGGTGGGGGCTTTGATGCCGGAACACAGCGAGCCGGCCTTCCGGAACCACGGCACGAATGCGGCGATTCGGCCGGTGGTCGTGGGCGGTACCGCTGCCGCATCGGGTACTGGGATCGATACCGGCCCTGTCGCAGCGACCGCGTACTCGGTGTTTGTCGGGTCCGGCGAGGCAGTGAGGTCGGCTTGCAGCGGTGCGGCGTCGTATCCGTTCCGGTCCGGAGCGCTCATGTCCGGCTCCGGTGCCTGGTCCGTAGCGGACTGTTCCGCAGGGGCATTCGCTGCGGGCACCATGGCCGCAAGGTGATCGGAGGCGGCATCGATTGCGGCGCGCGAGGCCTGCTGTGCCGGTTCCGGCAGCTGAGAGACTGCACGGTCGAGCTGCACGCTGAACGACTTGGCCGCGTCACCACCGGATTCGACTGCCGCGTGCGCGGATGCCTTTGCGGCATTTGGCAGATTGGCGTTGTCGATCGCACCTGTCGCGGAGATGACGATGGTGGCGATCACGGAAATCGGATCCGACATCGCGGCTCACCTTCCTGGATCGGTTTCTCGGGAGCTCGGCAGATACTGCGCCGCAGATACTGCTACGTTTCGATACCCCCGAGACCATCCTGATGCGTGGCTGGTCGCGCCGAATCCTCCTCTGATAGGGGATGCCCCCTCCGATAGGGAGGGGTGCCGCGATGCGCGAAGCGGACAGCCGGCTCGATCCAGCGATAAGCTCTTGCGAATCGGCGTGATAATCCCGTGGAAAACGCTACGTCGCAGCCCTGCAAGCTAGTTCGTAGCTCACGCCCGTCTCCCCCGATCGGATGGTCGGCTTCCCCCCGGGGGATATCGCGATTGTGGTGATTCCCGTCATATGTTGGGGACGTTCTCGATTTGACGAGCGTTATCCGGCTCAGCCCGGGTCCGGGCAGACAGTCGCACATCGCTCGTGTGAGCGCAGATATCCCATTTCGACAGCGGGCCGGCCGATTCAACGGTAGCCCCGTCCACGAATGATGAGGAGGAAAGCCGATGACCGGTTCGCCGGAAACCGGCTCGACTACATCGGCAGCCATGGTGCGCCGTGCCGCCAGGTTGTCGAAATCGGCAGATACCGCGTTGCGGGGGGTAGGGGCATTTTTCGAAATGTGCGCTGCGACATTCCGCGCCATGGTGAAGCCGCCCTTCCAATGGCGGGAATTCGTGCTGCAGTCATGGTTCATCGTCCGGGTTTCGATGGTGCCGACATTGATGGTCGCAGTTCCGTTCACCGTGCTGGTGGTTTTCACCTTGAACGTTCTCCTGGTGGAATTCGGTGCGGCGGACCTGTCCGGCGCCGGTGCTGCGCTCGGCGCGGTCACCCAGATCGGACCGCTGGTTACCGTACTGGTCGTGGCCGGCGCCGGAGCTACAGCGATCTGTGCCGATCTGGGTGCGCGAACCATTCGGGAGGAAATCGACGCTATGCGAGTGCTGGGTATCGACCCGATTCAACGGCTGGTGGTACCTCGGGTACTGGCCTCCACGGTGATCGCTTTGTTGTTGAACGGCCTGGTGATCACAATCGGCATTGTGGGCGGGTTCATATTCTCCGTCTTCTTTCAGAATGTTACGCCGGGTGCTTACGTCTCCTCGCTGACTTTCGTCACCGGAACTCCCGAGGTTGTCATTTCCGAATGCAAGGGATGCATCTTCGGCCTGATCGCCGGATTGGTCGCCTGCTATCGCGGTCTCACCGTGAAGGGGGGTGCCAAGAGTGTCGGAGACGCAGTGAACGAAACTGTTGTGTACGCATTCATGGCGCTTTTCGCCGTGAATGTCATCGCTACGGCGGTCGGTGTCAAATACGGAACGGGAAAATAGTCATGGCCATAATGTCGACGGTGGTCGCCGCGCCGCGCAGGACGCTCGAGTCGCTGGGCGATCAGGCGCTGTTCTACTGGAAGACCGCACGTTACTCTGCGCATGCGTTGCGCTCCTACAACCGGGAGACGATGCGTCTCATCGCCGAAATCGGTATGGGGACAGGAACTCTGGCGGTGATCGGTGGAACGGTCGTGATCGTCGGTTTCATGACCTTCGCCGGTGGCACGCTCGCGGCGATCCAGGGATTCAACTCGCTGGGCAACATCGGCGTCGACGCGCTCACCGGATTCTTCGCGGCCTTCTGCAATGTGCGAATCATGGCTCCGATCACCGCCGGGATCGCATTGTCGGCGACCATCGGCGCGGGCTCGACCGCGCAGCTGGGCGCCATGCGGATCAGTGAGGAGATCGACGCACTCGAGGTGGCCGGAATCCGGTCCATGTCGTATCTGGTGTCGACGCGCGTTATCGCAGGTGTGGTAGCGATCATTCCGATCTATTCGGTGGCCGTCATCATGTCCTTTCTCGCCGCACGGGTGATCACGGTCGACATCTACGGACAGTCATCGGGCGTCTACGACCACTACTTCTTCACCTTCCTGCGCCCGAGCGATCTGTTCTGGTCCTTTCTGCAGGCGCTGCTCATGGCGAATGTCGTGATGCTGATCCATTGCTACTACGGATACCGCGCGGCGGGTGGACCGGCCGGGGTCGGCGAAGCGGTCGGCCGCGCCGTTCGCACCTCGCTGGCTGTGGTGGTGATGGTGGTCTTGTTCGCCTCACTGGCCATCTACGGCGTCTCCGGCAAATTCGATCTCGCGGGATAGGTGCGATATGAGCACAGGTAGGAAGAACCACTACAAGAAGCCGCCGCTGATCAGAGCCGGAGTGGCGCTGACCGCGGGCCTGACAGCGGCAATTCTGTTCTGCACCCTGTCTTTTCACGGCGATCTGAAGCGGACTGTACCGATCACGGTGGTCGCCGATCGGTCCGGTCTGGTGATGGAGGACGGCGCGAAGGTCAAACTGAACGGGGTTGTGATCGGCCATGTGCGCAACGTGTCCCAGGCCGATGGGCGAGCGCGACTCAACCTCGACATCGATGCGCCGCGGTTCGCACTGCTGTCCGCCGACACCAGCGCCGAGATCAAGGCGACCACCGCGTTCGGGTCCAAATACGTTGCGCTGCAGACTTCGTCGAATACGAAGCATCGATTGCAGGCCGGCGCGCAGGTGCGCTCCACCAATGTGACCACCGAGGTCAACACGGTGTTCGAAAATCTCGAATCGGTGATGCAACACGTGGACCCGGCGAAGCTGAACTCCGCGCTGTCGGCCGTCGCCGACGGAATGCGCGGGCGCGGACAGCAACTCGGTGACACTCTGGCGAAAACGGATGCGACCCTGGCCCGCCTGCATCCGGCAATGCCGCAGTTGCAGAGTGACCTGCACAATGCGGCGACGGTCACCAACATCTACGCCGATGTCGCACCGCAGCTGCTGGACATGCTCGGATATGCCTCCACCACAGCGGATTCCGTGGTCGCGCGACAGGCTCAGCTCACCTCGATCCTGCAGGCCGCGGTGACGTTCGGTAACGAGGGCGCGGGGCTCACCAACGACCTCGAACACGGGCTGGTCGATTCGATGCGACTGCTGGTCCCAACCGCCGGGCTGCTCGCGAAATACAGCCCGGAGCTGACCTGTCTACTGCACCAGAGCGTGGATACCCGCGACGCACAGCTGAAGTCGTTCGGTGGAAATACCGGATACTCGGCCGATCTCGATATCGGTTTCCTCGGCGGTGCGGACCCGTATCGGTACCCCCAGAACCTCCCGAAGGTGGCGGCCGAGGGCGGGCCCGGCGGGCAGCCCGGTTGCTACCCGATGATCACACGCCAGATGTATCCGGCGCCGGTGCTCGTCACCGATACCGGCGCGAATATCACCGATTCGACCGCCCCCCGGATCGGGTCGCCGTACTTCGCCGACTATCTGTTCGGCAATATCCTAGGAGGGCCGGCCCCCCGATGAAGATATCCGGAACCCTTGTCAAATTGTCGATATTCGCTGTGGTCATGGTGTTCTTCACCGCCGCGGTGATCATCGTGTTCTCCCAGATGCGCTTCGGTTCGGAGCGGACCTACCGCGCCGAATTCACCGATGCCTCGGGTTTGAAATCGGCGGAGTTCGTCCGAGTCGCCGGCGTCGAAGTGGGCAAGGTGAAGTCGGTGCATGTCACCGGTCAGGGCACGGCGCTGGTCGAATTCGGTCTCACGCACGCGGTGCCGATCACGCAGTCGACCAAACTCGCGGTGCGATACGAGAATCTGGTCGGCGAACACTATCTGGAGTTGCTCGACGCTCCGGGCTCGACGACTCCGCAGTCGCCGCAAGCCATGATTCCGGTGAGCCGCACCGTGCCGGCCTTGGATCTGGACGCACTGATCAACGGCTTCCGCCCGTTGTTCAAGGCCCTACAGCCCGATCAGGTGAATCGGCTGTCGAACTCCCTGGTGACGGTTCTGCAGGGACAGGGTGGCACGATCTCCGACCTGCTGCACGAGGCCGGTCAATTGACCTCCACGCTGGCCGATCGGGACCAACTGATCGGGTCGGTGATCAAGAACCTCAACGCCGTTCTGGGCACTGTCGACAAGCGCAACGCCGAATTCGACGACGGCATCGACAAGCTGCAGCAACTGATCAGTGGGCTGTCGGCTCAGTCCGATCCGATCGGTGATGCCCTGGTGCACGTGAACAATGCCTCGCGGTCGGTGGCGGATCTGCTGACGAACGCCCGGCCGACGATCAAGAACGACATCGCGGAGGCGGGCCGGCTCGCAGGAGCGATCAACGGCGACAAGGATTACGTCGACTGGGCCCTGGGCAGTTTGCCCGACGCCTACAACCGGTTGTCGCGGCTGGGCCTCTACGGCGACTTCTTCACCTTCTACCTGTGCGATGTGCAGATCAAGGTGAACGGTCCCGACGGCAATCCGGTCTACATCCCGATTATCGGGCAGCGGGCAGGAAGGTGCACACCCTGATGACAAGCCGCAAGAGCAACGAAAAGAAGTCCCACACGGTCCGGACCGGGCTGATCGGAATCCTCGTCGTGGTCGCCCTCGTCGTGGTGGCGGTCGGATTCGACACCATCAGCTCCTGGTTCTCCTCGTCCCGGACGTACTCGGCGTATTTCGGTGACACCGGCGGGATCGTGGAGGGAGACAAGGTGTTTCTCGCGGGCGTCCAGGTGGGGAAGGTGAAGCACATCGAGATCGAGGGCGATAAGGTCCTGATGAAATTCGATGTCGACGGGCCCGCGCTGGGCAGCGACAGCGAGGTCGCGATCAAGACACTGACCGTGCTCGGCCGCAAATCCCTGCAGATCAACTCGCGTGGCGTGAAGAAACTCTCGCCGGATCACCCGATACCGATCGACCACACCACCACCCCCTATCTGCTTACCGATGCACTGGGCGATCTGTCCACGACGGTGAGCGATCTCGACCTCGGGCAGGTGACCGATGCGCTGGGCACTCTGAGTCGAACCCTGGATCAAACCGCGCCCAACCTCGGGGCCGCACTCGACGGCGTCGGGCGCCTGTCGAATTCGGTGGCCTCGCGCGACAAGATGGTGCAGGACCTGTTCCACAACGCGGAATCGCTGACCAAGGTGCTCGGGGGCCGCAGTGAGCAGATCAACAAGCTGCTCCTCGACAGCAACACCCTGTTCGAGGCATTGAACCAACGCCGCCAAGCGATACAGACGTTGCTGACGAACCTGTCGTCGGTCACGTCGAATATCGCGGCGCTCATCGACGAGAACCAGCAGCAACTGCGCCCGGTGCTGCAGCAGCTCAACAGCGTGACCGATCTGCTGAACCGGCGTAAGGACGATCTGGCCAAGGCCATCCTGCCGGCCAGCCAGTACATCACCTCGCTCGGCGAATCGGTCGCCTCCGGCCCGTTCTTCAAGGCATACATCATGAATCTGCTTCCGGGACAGTATCTTCAGCCCTTCATCGACGCCGCGTTCAAGGATGCGGGGCTCGATCCAAGCGCCTTGGGCGGGCCACGGCCGGCTCCGGCACCCGGCGCCGCACCCGGCCCGGCTGCGGCCCCCACCCCGGCGCCGGCGCCCGCCGCCGGGCCGGCTCCGGCGCCGGCACTGCCCGGGCTACCGCCGCTGCCCGGATTGCCGCCGCTGCCCGGATTGGGAGGATGACCATGTCGCGAGCAGTGCTGAAGTTGCGATTCCTCAGGAGCAAAGTCGTCATCCTGGGCGTGATAGTCGTTGTGGTGGCGGGGCTTTCGGGACTCGGCTGGCACTTGTACAACCGGGAGACGACGAAATCGGCGGTGGCCTATTTCGAGAACACCAACGGGCTGTTCGTCGGCGACCGGGTGAAGATTCTCGGCGTGGACGTCGGAACGATCGACGTGATCGATCCGCACGGCGACCGGATGCGGGTGAGATTCCACTACAGCAGCCGCTATCGGCTGCCCGCGCAGGCGAAGGCGGTGATCCTCTCCCAAAGCCTGATCTCGTCCCGCGCGATTCAGCTGACCCCGGCCTACACCGGCGGCCCGCAGCTGGCCGACGGCGCGGAGATTCCGCTCGAACGGACCGCGGTGCCGGTGGAATGGGACGACCTGCGCAAACAGCTGCAGTCGCTCGCAGATTCGATCAACCCGACCGAGCAGAACAAGGCGGGCGCGCTCGGGGACTTCGTCAACTCGGCCGCGAATGCGCTGAGCGGCAAGGGCGATCAGATCAACGACACCCTCACCAAGCTGTCCAATGCGATGACCACGCTCTCCGACGGGCGCGACGACCTGTTCGCCACGGTGCGAAACCTGCAGGCGTTCATGACCGCGTTGTCGGCCAGTGACAGCGAGATCGTGCGGCTCAACCAGAACGTGGCCTCGGTGTCGGGTGCGCTCGACGGAACCGATCAGGAGCTTGCGACCGCGTTGCAGGGTGTCGACGCGATGTCGAGCCGGCTCGAGCAGTTCGTCAAGGACAATCGCGACCCGGCCTCCAAAACGATTGCCGACCTCGCAGCAGTTTCCAAGTCGCTCAACGATATTCGACCCAACATCGAACAGTTGTTGCATGTGGCGCCGACAGCTATCCAGAACTTCTACAACATATACAACCCGGCGCAGGGATCGTTCACCGGCGCTCTGGCTGTCACGCAGCTCGACAATCCGGTGCAATTCATCTGCGGCGCAATTCAATCGGCAAGTCAGTTGGGCGCCGCCGATGCCGCGAAGCTGTGTGTGCAACAGCTGGCGCCGGTGTTGAAACTGCTGCAGATGAACTATCCGCCGGTCGGTGTGAATCCGGTGTCGGGCCTGTCGGTGCGCCCGGACCAGATCGACTACAGCGAGCAGTGGTTGCGGGGAAGTGCACCCGCACCGGCCGAGACCCAGCCGGTGGACGCCGCGCGCGGTCTGGCAGGTCTGCTCGGAATTCCGAATCCCGCGAACTCAGGAGGGGGCCGGTAATGCGGTGCAAGAAGCGCTTCGCGGCCATGGCCTTGATCGGCGGACTCACGCTGGCCGCGTCCGGATGTCAATGGGAGGGGCCGAATTCGCTGCCTCTTCCCGGCACGGTGGGTGGCGGTCCGGGGTCCTACAGCGTGAAGATCGAGATGCCGAATGTGATGTCCATCCAACGCAATTCACGCGTCCGGGTCAACGATGTGACCGTCGGAAACGTGGCCGACGTGCAGCTGGAAGGCTGGCACGCGGTAGTCACGGTGACATTGAATCGAGACGTACATCTGCCGGCCAACACCACCGCCAAGATCGGCCAGACCAGCCTGCTGGGCTCGCTGCATATCGAATTGGCGAACCCGCTGAATGAACCGCCCGCCGGAGAACTGAAGGACGGTAGCGTGATTCCGATCGAGCACGCAAGCACCTACCCGACGACCGAGCAAACTCTGGCCTCGTTGTCGACCGTGCTCAACGGAGGTGGTCTGGCCAGGATCCAGGAGATAAGCAACCAGACCAACGCGGCTCTGTCCGGTCACGAGAAGGAGGTCCGCGATCTGCTCTCGCAGACCAGTACCTTCAGCAGTGACCTCAACGCCCAGAGCGACGACATCATCACCGCCGCTACGGGTCTCGATCGCCTGGCCGATACGGTCGGCAAGCAGAACGATGTGCTGGCCGGCGCCCTCGACCGCATTCCGCCCGCACTGTCGATCCTGGCCCGGCAGCGTCAGCAGCTCACCGATACGGTCACCGCACTCGGTGGATTCGCCGACTCCGCCGACCGGGTCGTCACGGCCAGCTCCGAGGATGTGCAGCAGAACCTGCGCGACCTGCAGCCGGTCATGCGCGAGCTCGCCAACGCGGGCCCGGATCTCACCGGGGCGCTGGGGTTGCTGCCGACCTATCCGTGGCCGCTGGCCAACATTCCCAAGTTCTTCCGCGGTGACGCGGGAAACCTCAGCGGCACAGTGGATCTCACGCTCGGACGATTGGGGCGCGGCCTGCTGCAGGGCACGCCGTTGGAAGGCGTGCTGGAGAATGCCGAGACATCGCTCGGACGCACCGTCGACCGGGTGCCCGCCCTGTCGACGAAGAACCCGCTGACCGCGGGACTGGATTCGGTTGTCGTGCGAGGTGGGAAATGATTCTGTCCAGATTCGTCCGGATCCAATTGCTGATCTTCGCCGTGGTGACCGTGGTCGCCCTGCTCGTCATGGGGCTGGTCTACATGCGACTGCCGTCTCTCGTCGGGGTGGGGCGGTATACGGTGCGGGTGCAGCTGGCGACCAGCGCCGGTCTGTATGACAGCGCCAACGTGACCTACCGCGGCAAAACGGTCGGCATCGTGACCGGTGTGGTGCCGACCAGGACCGGTGCGGAAGCGACGCTCAGCGTGGACAGTTCGGTGCGGATCCCGGTGTCCGCCACCGCCAATGTGCACAGCCGTTCGGCGATCGGTGAGCTGTATCTGGATTTCGTACCGACGTCCCAGGGCGGTCCGTACCTCGAGAACGGTGACGTGGTTCCGGCGACACGGACTACGGTGCCGCAGGACATCGCTCCGCTGATCGACACCCTCGACACCAGCTTGACCTCGATTCCGAAGGACAAGCTCAGCACGGTGATCGACGAGACGCAGAACGCTTTCGGCGGTTCCGGTGACGCATTGCAGCGCCTGCTCAACGGAACCGATCGCGTGCTGGATCAGGCGCACACCGACACGGATGCGGTCACCACGCTGATCAACGATTCGGCGCCCTTCCTCGATTCGCAACAGGTCAGCAGTCCGGCGATCCGCGAATGGGTTGCGCACCTGTCGAATTCGGTGCGGCAGGCGCAGGCGAGCGACCAGCAGATCCGCGACGTGCTGAAGACCGGGCCGGGCGCGGCGCGTGAGGCCAGTGAATTGTTCGGGCAGCTGCACCTGACGGCGCCGCTGCTGGTCGCCAACCTGACCAGCTTGGGCCAGGTGGCAGTGACCTACAACCCGTCGATCGAGCAGTTGCTGGTCCTGCTGCCGGCGAGTGTGAGCGCGTTGAAGACGATCAACGTCCCCGACTCCGGCGGCACCAACCGGGCCTTCCTCGACTTCAAACTGAATCTCAACGCGCCGCCACCGTGCACGACCGGGTTCCTGCCGCCCGAACAGCGTAGGGACGGTTCGTCCACCGACGCCCCGGTTCGTACTCCCGCCCCGATCTACTGTGCGATTCCGCAGGACGCCCCCAACGCGGTTCGCGGTGCGCGCAACCTGCCGTGTATGGACAAGCCGGGCAAGCGCGCCCCGACGGTCGAGGAGTGTGACAGCGACCGGCCCTACGTCGCGCAGGGCACCAATCCATGGCGGGAGAACCCCACGCCGACGGTCGACAACCCGCAGGCTCCGGCCGCGGCCGCCACACCACCGCCGCGGGTCGGTACTGCCGCCTACGACCCCGCCACGGGCGGATACGTGGGCAGCGACGGCACGGTTCACACCCAGCCGGGACTGGTTCCCGGGACGGGACAGGTCGCACCGACATTGCAGACCCTGCTGACAGGAGATCACTGATGACTCACCGAATCGCTATATCCGCGCGCACCGCCCCGGAGCCCGCCGAAGAAGACGTCGGTGCGGCGGAAGCGACAGCCGCGAGGGAGAGCGCCGCGGAGTCGGCGTCCGACGACACCGGCATCGGAGACCTCGACGCCGCGGCAGACTCGGAGACGGCCGGCGACGCGGAGGCTGCGGGCGCGCGCACCCCGCGCCGGTCCGCGCTGCGAATGTTGTTGCGCCCCAGCAGGTCAGTGATCGGTGTTGTGCTGATCGCCGTGGTGCCGGCCGGGTTGGCGGCGGCGGCGATCACGCTGGGCCTCGCACATCGCGACAGCGACCGGGTCGGTGATCGAGACCTCGCAGTGCTCTCCGCGGCCCGCCAGGAGGTGGTGAATCTGATCTCTCCGAGCGCCAAGGACCCTACTGCCAGCGCGAATCGCATCGCCGCGGATGCGACCGGTCAGTGGCTCGCCGAATTCAGGGCGGTCAAGGACAAATTCGTCGGCGCGATCGATGAATCGAAAACCGATTCGACCGGGGAGATCCTGGGCGCCGGAATCGAGCACCACAATCCGGACGGCAGCACCACGGTGCTGGTGACGGCGGTATCCAAGGTATCGAATTCGACTGGTGCCAAGGATGATCCGCGGACCTGGCGGCTGCGCGTCGATGTGGTCGACGAGGCGGCGGGCTACAAACTGTCGAAGGTCGAGGTCGTGCCGTGATCGCGCGCACGTGGTATCGAATGGTCGCATTTCTCGGCCGTGCCGCCCGCCCGCGCCGGGCCCGGGTCGGTGTGCTCGTCGCGTTGGCGGTGGCGGCGACCGAATTCGCCGCGGTCGGATACTTCCACTACACGGTGGCCGACCAGCGCACAGGCGACGTGCGCCGCGATGTCGCCGAACAGGCCGCCAAGCTGACCGCGGGCGTGCTCACCTACAAGGCCGATACCGTCGACGCCGATGTACGACAGGCCAAGAGTCATCTCACCGGGCAGTTCCTGGACTCCTACGCCGAGCTGGCGACCGACACGCTCATTCCACAGGCCAAGCAGTCCCATATCGACGCGCGGTGGGAAGTCAGCGGGACCTCGCTGATCTCCGCCGCACCGGACTCGGCCAGCGTGCTGGTCTTCCTGCGCGGACTGACCACCAACAGCACCAAGCCGGATCCGACCTACCTGGTCAGCACCGTGCGGGTGCAGGTGGTCCGGCCGCACGGCCAATGGCTGATCGACCGGATGGAGCCGCTGTGAGCACCGTGGATATCTCGTCCGGCGAGGCGCCGGAGATCACCGAACCGGACGATGAGCCGACACCGGACGCGCCGCGGGGCCCGAAGGCGTTCGTGCGCGTCGCGACCCGCATCGCCAACGCGCTGCTCGCGGTCGTCGTGGTGGCCGGTTGTGCGGTGGGCGGATGGTCGATGGTCCGCCATCACATCGCGGTCCGCGACGCCGCCCGGGATACGCAACTGTTGAATTTCTCGAAGGACGCGGTGGCGCAACTGGTTTCGACCGACTCCGCCGACCCGCGCGGCTACGTGGACCGGGTGCTGGCGAACTCGACCGGCCAGTGGCACGACGAATTCGACGCGCGCAAGCGCTCGGTCATCGACACCATGCAGACGTCGGGTGGTGTGACCCGCGGCCACGGCGTCGCCGCCGGCATCGAGCGGCGCAACGACGACGGCAGCGTGAGCGTGCTGGTCGTCGTCACCTCGCAGACTTCGGTTCCGCTGCCACAATCGGGTCCGGGACAGGGTGGGCTCGCACCGGCCCAGGGCAGCCCGGCGCCCTCCGCGCCGCCGAGCGGAGCCCGCGTCGACACCGCGCCGAAGCAGTATCAGGTGCGCGTCGACGTGGCCTGGGTCGGCGGGAAGTTCAAGCTCTCGAAGGTGGGATTCGTCCAATGATCATCCAGACCTCTACCCGCTATCTTCGCCGAATGGCCTCGGTCGCGGCCGATCTCGTTCCAGTGGCGATCGTGGCCGCGGCCGGGCTGATGATCACCTCCGTGCTGGGGCGTCCGCTCTGGATGGAGGTGGTGTGCGGCGTGGTCGTCGCGGCCGCCTTGGGCTTCGCGGGCTGGAACGCGGTGCTGCGCCGCCGCGACAACGGCGGACGCCGGCTGCTGCCGGCCGCTGCCCCGCCGATTGTCGCTCTGGCAGTGCTGGTTTCGCTGCAAACGCTGATCCAGCAGCCCGCCGACCGCGATCTGGCGAACTCCCGCGACACCGTCGCCAAGGCCGCCTCCGACAGTGCGGTGGCGGTGCTGTCCTACAAACCGGAAACGGTGGATCAGGATCTTGCGGCCGCCAAGACGCGACTGACCGGCGATTTTCTCGAAACCTACGGAAAGCTGGCGGACACCGTGGTCGCGCCGGCCGCCAAGGAGAAAAAGGTGACGATGCAGGCGGCGCCCGTGGGATCGGCGGTGGAATCGGTGTCGAAGGACCAGGCGACGGTGATCGTCTACATCGATCAGACCACCACTGTCGCAGGCAATCCGGCACCGTCACAGTCGCAGAACGCGTTGCGCGTGGGACTGACCAAGGTGGGCGGCCGCTGGCTGATCAACCGATTCGATCCGCTGTTCTGAGCGCCAGAGCATCGCAGGCAAAGGAGAAGTCATCATGAGTGGTGTCGAAGTCCGTGTCGAGGGTTTGACGAAATCGTTCGGACCGCAGACGATTTGGCGTGATGTGACGCTGACGTTGCCGCCCGGCGAGGTCAGCGTGCTGCTGGGGCCCTCGGGTACCGGCAAATCGGTGTTCCTGAAATCTCTCATCGGGTTGCTGCGGCCGGAGTACGGCTCGATTCTGATCGACGGGACCGACATCCTGGAGTGCAGCGAGAAGGAACTCTACGAGATCCGCAAGCTGTTCGGCGTGCTGTTCCAGGACGGCGCGCTGTTCGGCTCGATGACCCTGTTCGACAACACGGCGTTCCCGCTGCGCGAGCATACGAAGAAGCCCGAATCCGAGATCCGCCGGATCGTCATGGAAAAGCTGGATCTCGTCGGTCTGGCCGGCGCGGAAACCAAACTGCCGGGCGAGATTTCGGGCGGCATGCGCAAGCGCGCCGGATTGGCGCGAGCGCTGGTCCTCGACCCGCAGATCATCCTGGTCGACGAGCCGGACTCCGGACTCGACCCGGTCCGCACCACCTACATCAGCCAGTTGTTCCTCGATATCAACGCCCAGATCGATGCCACCTTCCTGATCGTCACCCACAACATCAACCTGGCTCGCACCGTGCCCGACAACATCGGCATGTTGTTTCGCCGGGAGCTGGTCATGTTCGGGCCGCGCGAGGTACTGCTCACCAGCGACGAGCCGGTGGTCAGGCAGTTCCTCAACGGCCGGATGATCGGCCCGATCGGCATGAGCGAGGAGAAGGACGAGGCCCAGATGGCGCACGAGCAGGCGCTCGTGGACGCCGGTCACCACGCCGGTGGCGTGGAAGATATCGAGGGCATCGTGGCGCAGATGCAACCCACCCCGGGGATGCCCTTCCGGCAGGCCGCGGCCCGCCGCCAGGAACGGGTGCGCGCTATCTTGCACACCCTGCCCGCGCAGGCTCGCCGGGCCATCGAGGACACTTTCGAACCGGCCGGGCTGTCGGCCTGATACGTTGCCCGGCAAGGAGTTTCCATGATCATCGATCTCGTCGACCCCATCCAGCACCTCGTCACCGCGATCGCGTGGCTGCTCATCCGAGGCCACCTTCCCCCGCAGTGACGACGAAGATGAAAAAAACAACCCCCGGCCGCTCGGCCGGGGGTTGTTCCGTTCGGACTACTGCTGTCAGTCGGCGAGTTCCTCCGGCTGCAGCAGGAATTCACCGATGTAGGTGCGGGACTGGTCGCCGTTGAGGGGCTGGAACATCGAGGCCGCGGCGTCACGGTAGAGACGCTCGAAGACGGTGCCCTTGCGGAACGAGGAGCCGCCGACCATGCTCATGGCGTGCCGCGTCATGTGCAGCACGTTGTCGGCGATGAACGTCTTGGCCAAGCCGATGTAGGGGAAGCGCAGTTCCAGCGGCCACTCGTCGTCCTTGCCGTCGAGCAGTTCCTGACAGGTCTGGTACAGCACTCGCCGGCTGATCTCGACGCGCGAGGCCATATCGCCGATGCCGTCGATGATGTGGCCCACATTGGCGACCTTGGTGTCCTGGGCGACGATCGCGCCGAAGGTGGCACCGAGTGTCTTCTTCGACAGCACTGCCCGCGACTCCTCGAGGACGCGGTACTGCATGCCCAGGTAGATGCTGGCGAACATCAGCGAGGCCCACTCCAGCACACCGAAGGCGCCGGTACGCCACTCGCAGATGAAGCCCTCCGCGGGAACGTAGTAGCCCTCGAAGTGGATGGTCTGCGTGCCGGTGGCGTGCATACCCAAAGCGTTCCAGGTCTTTTCGATCCGGATGCCGTCGCCCTGGCCGTTCTCGTCGACCTTGAAATCGCCGATGAAGAAGCTCTCGGCGTTGACCCGCTCCTGGAAATCCTCGGGCAGGTTGCCCTCGGCGTCGGTGATGGTCGCGTTGGTGGTGATGATGTCGGCGGCCTCGCACAGCGTGCCCCAGGTCTTCTTGCCGTACAGCCGCCAGCCGCCCTCGGGCTGGGGGACCGCCTTCATATCGGCCAGGCCACTGAAGCCGGCGCGCTGTTCGGAGAAGGGGCCGAAGATCAGGTCGCCGTCGGCCACCCGGCCCAGCCAGTACTTGTTCTGCTCCTCACTCATCAGGCTGCCGGCGATGCCGACCATGATGTAGTGCATGTTGTAGGCCAGGGTGATCGCCGAATCCCCCTTGGACAGTTCGCTGATCACCTTGGAGGCGTGCAGCAGGCTTCCGCCCAGGCCGCCGAATTCCTTCGGCACCGGCAGCGCACCCAGGCCCGAGTCCTTGAACGCCTTGATCGACGGGTAGGCGAAGGTGTTCTTCTCGTCGTACTCCGGTCCGATCTCCCGGAAGAACTCCGAGACCTGTCGAGCCTTCTCGAAGTGCGGCTGGAATTCTTCGTCGGTCATATCCGGTTTCAGCATGTCTGCTCCTTGATTGGGGTGAGAAATGGTGGGGGAGAGGGGGTTTCTAGCGGATCAGCAGATCCTCGCGGCCGTTGTCGACGAGCAGCTTCTTGTAGACGTCGAACAATCCGGAGGTCAGCGGCAGCAGCTTCAACGCGACCGACCGCTTGCCGTCGAGCTTGACCTTGCGCTGTGCCATGGCCAGCGTGAAGTTGAGCTTGCCCTGCCAGAACCGATTGCTGTTGTCCGACGACATCCGAAGCTGCACGGTGGCGTCCAGATCCCGCGCGGCTTCGCCGGTCGTAACCTTCTGCCCCGGGAAGTCGATGACCAGCACCGCGTCCGGGTCGGTCTGGATCAGTTTGACGACCAGACCGGTGCCCGCGGTCGCCTCGACGAACGCCTGTTCCTTGGTGGCGATATCGAAAATTCCGCCGATATAGGTGTAGACCTCGTCGGCATTTTTGAAGGTGCTCATGGATCAACCCTTTTGTTTTCCGAGTGTGTGCAGCCCAGTCTGGCAACGGCGAGCATGCGGCCACACCTCCCGGAAGAGGGATTTGAGACCAACAAAGGGGGAGAAATTCCGGGGTACGGACGAGATGACCGCGTTCGTGAGTACACGTGTGCGGGTGGTGGCGCCGGCCGGACGCCGGTTGGGGTGCGGCCGGTCGGCCGGCAACGGCGCTAATTGCCGTTCCGGCCAGATTTCGCGCTGCCGGCAGGTGGTTGCCTCGGTGCGCCCGACCCGGCATCCCCCCTTAGGGCGGTGCTTTTCCTCCGAGAGGAAGTCGAATCAGTGATGTGGGTCGCAATACCTTGAAGGTGTTCCTGACGAACCGAGGGAGAGCGAAGTTTCATGAGTCATACGTTTGCGATCAAATGGCTGAAGGCCTTCCGAGAGAGCCCGGAGGCAATCGTGGCGCTCTATGCCGACGAGTTTGTTTTCGAGGACCCGATTCTCGGTCAGAAGATCACTGACAAAGAAGAATTGCTGCGTGTTTTCGCGCCCTACGCGAACAAGGACACCGAGAACGGCATCGGTATCAACAATTTCCGGATCGACGAGGTCGTCGGCGACGAGAAGTCCGCGATCTATCGGTGGACCTGGGAGGCGCCCACCGCGACCGCGTTCGTCGGTGTGCCCACCAACGGCAAGGTCCCAGGGACTCGCGGGATCACCTTCCACGTCTACAACGACGAGGGCCTGATCGTGAAGGAGGCGAGCCTGTGGGATGTCGCCACCGCCGCCGCCGAACTGGGCCAGCCGATCCAGCCACGTTCGGTGACCAAGTCGCTCGCCAACGCCTGAACCGCGAACTCTCCGAAGGGAATCCGAATCATGAGCACCCACGAAGACCACGCCCAGCGCTGGGCCAAGGCGCTGACCACCGATACGGCGGCCGCGGTCGAGCTGTATGCCGACGACCTGGTTTACGACGATCACGCCGATCGTGACCACGTGCTGTCCACGGCGATCACCAAGCAGGAGCTCGAGCCGCGCCTGGCGCCGTTCGCGAATACGGATCCGGCCAACGGCGTCGGTACCCACCGCTTCGATGTCTTCGAGACCTTCGCAGTGGCCGGCGCCGGCGGCAACCCCGCGGTGGTGATCCGCTGGCAGTGGACCGGTGAGGGACTCGAGACCTACCGCGGCGTTCCGACCGGCGGCAAGACGCTGACCACCCAGGGCATCACCTGGCACCAGCTCGACGCCGACGGCAAGATCGCGCGTGAGACGACCTACTGGAACGACACTCCTGTGCTGCAGGAGCTGGGCGTACCGATCATCACTCCCGAGTACTGGGTCGAGGGCTTCGATCCGTCGACGCTCGTCGGTTCCTGACCATGTGGGGTACGTTGCCGGACGTCCTGGATCGGGCGTGCACCTATTACTCCACCTCGGTGGCGATCATCGACGGCGACCGGTCTGTCACATACCGGGAGCTGGGCGAATGGCGTAACCGCGTGGCCAACGGCTTGGTCGCGCTGGGTCTGCAGAAGGGCGAACGAGTCGGACTGTTGCTGCCGAACTGCCTGGAGTTCATCCCGACACAACACGGGATATGGGCGGCCGGCGGCGTGCTCGTCCAACTGCCGACGCGATCGGCCGCCGAGGGACTCCGATCGAATCTCTCGCAGACCGACGCCACCACGCTGATCTACCACGCGCAGTTCGACGACAAGGTCGCCGCGATCCGGGGCCAATTGCCGAAACTGCAGAACCTGATTCGGATCGGCGGCAGCCCGGAATCGAATCCGAATGACGCACAAGACTATTCGGAACTTTTCCGGGCCCAGCCGACGACCCGGCCGGAACTGGCGCTGTTCGAGGACGACGAAGCGTATGTCCTGTTCACCTCGGGCAGCACCGGGGAGCCGAAAGGTGTGGTGAACTCCCACTTCACCTGGGCGCAGTACAGCATCTCGGCGGGACTCGAGATCGGTGACATCCGGTTCGGCGAGGTCTTCGCACACGGTGCGCCGCTGACCCACTTCAGCCAGATCTTCGTGATGCCGACGTTCGTGCGCGGTGGTACGAACGTCATGTTGCCGGGGCTGGAAGTCGACGGTCTGCTGAGCAGTATCGAGCGATTCGGCGTCACCGCGACAGCGGTGGTTCCGACGATCATCTACCTGTTGCTGGATCATCCGGCGCGCGAACAACGAGACTTGTCGTCGTTGCAGACCATGATCTACGCGGGGTCGCCGATCACGCCCGAGCGGCTGCGCGAGGCACTGGAGGTCTTCGGGCCGATTTTCATCCAGACCTACGCCGGAACCGAGCAGGGATACGTCTCGTGCCTGCGTAAGAACGAGCACCGGCTCGACTCGCAGGTCTGGATCGACCGCCTCGCATCGGCGGGGCGACCGATGTTCCAGGTGCGGGCGAGCATTCAGGACGAGGACGATCAGCCGCTGCCGGTCGGCGAGGTGGGAGAGATCTGCTCGAAACAGCTCGGCCAGATGCTCGGCTATCTCGACTCGTCCCGCAATCACGAAGCGGTACGCGACGGGTGGGTGCACACCGGCGATATCGGCCGGCTCGACGAGGACGGCTTCCTCTACATCGTCGACCGCAAGAAGGACATGGTCGTCAGCGGTGGATTCAATGTCTTTCCGCGACAGGTCGAAGATGCGCTGGCTACCCACCCGGCGGTGGCGCAATCGGCGGTGATCGGCGTACCGCACCAGAAATGGGGCGAAGCCGTGCATGCCGTGGTCATCGTGAAACCGGGGGCGCGGCTGACCGAGCGCGAAGTGATCGACCATGTCAAGGCCGCGCTCGGTAGCGTTCCCGCACCGAAGACGGTCGAGTTCGTCGACAGCGTGCCGGTGAATCCGGCGGGCAAGGTCGACAAGAAAGCGATCCGCGCGCCGTATTGGCAAGGGCGAGAACGCCAAATCGGATGACGCGCCCGCGCCATATCCGACGGTTCACATCACATCAGGAGTAACCGATGAGTACCCCCCACTACTCACTGTTCGTCGACGGCAAATGGACCGACACCGGCGACATCTACGAAATCCGTAGTCCCGCAACCGAAGAACTCGTCGCGACGGTCGCCAAGGGCGGCGTCGCCGAGGTCGACCAGGCGGTGGCCGCGGCCAAGGCGGCGCACGAAGAGGGCACCTGGCGGCGCACGCCGCCGGCCGAGCGCGCGGCCCTGCTCAACGAGGTCGCCACCCGGCTGGGCGGTCGCATCGACGAACTCGCGGTGCTGCAGACCCAGGAGAACGGCGCCACCATCCGTATCACCGGCGCGCTGCATGTCGGCTTGTCGGTGGCGCAGATCCAGTATCTGGCCTCGCTGGCGGAGAACTACGAATGGGAGACCAGCGGTCCGGAGATCGGCCCGGTCCCCGCGGTCGGAATCGTGCGCCGCGAGCCGCTGGGCGTGGTTGCGGCCATCGTCCCGTGGAACATTCCGCTGCTCACTACGGTGTGGAAGATCGCGCCGGCGCTCGCGGCCGGAAATACGGTGGTGCTCAAGCCGGATGAGCACGCACCGCTGCTCGCCCTCGAGCTGGCCAAGGAATTCGAAGCAGCCGGCCTGCCCCCTGGCGTGCTCAATGTGATCACCGGTGACGGTGATCCGGTGGGCGCCTACCTCGCGGGACACCCGGATGTCCGCAAGGTGGCATTCACGGGGTCGACCGTCGTCGGCAAGAGCATTCTGCGTCAGTCCGCCCAGACCATTCGGCGGGTCACCCTCGAACTCGGTGGTAAGGGCGCCAACGTCCTGCTCGACGATGCCGATCTGGATATCGCCGTGGACGGCGCACTCTTCGCCTGCATGGCCAACAACGGTCAGGCATGCGAGGCGGGGACCCGGCTGCTGGTGCCTGCGAGCCGTTACGACGAGGTGGTCAGCCGCCTGGTCGAGCGCGCCTCGACCCTGAAGGTCGGTGACCCCCTCGATCCGGCCACCCATATCGGCCCGATCGCATCCCGGGTACAGCGCGATCGCATCGTGGACTACTTCAAGATCGCGGCTGAGGAAGGTGCCACCGTCGCGTTGGGCGGACGTGTCCCGTCCGGGCCCGGATTCGACAAGGGTTACTGGGTGGAACCGACCATTTTCGTCGACGTCACCAACGACATGCGGATCGCGCGGGAGGAGGTCTTCGGGCCGGTTCTCACCGTCTTGGCCTACGACTCGGTCGACGAGGCGATCAAGATCGCCAACGACACCAACTACGGATTGTCGGCCGGCGTCTGGGGCAGCGAGGAGCGCGCGCTCGAGGTGGCCCGGCAGCTGGATGCCGGCATGGTCTGGGTCAACGATTGGCACGTGATCCATCCGGCGTATCCGTTCGGTGGCTACAAGGAAAGTGGTCTCGGTCGCGAGGGCGGGCCGGATGCGCTCGACGAGTACACCGAGCAGAAGTTCATCTCGCTCGACCGGTCGGGCGGTATCGAGAACAAGGCGTTCGCCATCGTGATCGATCCGGTCGCGAGCTGACGCCTCGGCTGGCCCCGTAGTGGATGGTGGCTCGCGCCGTCGTGGCGAGCCACCATCCGCCCCGGGCTCGTCAGGCCTGCGCCGGGCGACGCTCGGCACCGACGGACGAAGACGGGATCCGAAGACAGGAGTGGATGAATATGTCGCGCTGGATAATCGGGGCCAGGCCCCCCTTGCATGTGGCACTGGAGCTGGCGAACGCCGGCCACCACGCCGCTGTGGCGGGCGACGGTCACACCACCGAGCCGGACGAATGGCTGAATCTGACCTCCACCGACCCGCATCGGCGCCGACCACCGTCCATAGTCCGAATTCAGGCGCCGGACCTTGCCGCCGCTCAACAGCAGACAGCCCGGATCAGAGCGGCCGCGACCGGTGAGGGATACGACTCGTCCGACGTGATCGTCTTGGTCGATGTCGAAGTGATGGTCGCGTACGACGCGCCGACCGCGCGTAGGGAACTCGCACGGCTGGACGGTCACCTCACGGCCCCCTCGGTCCCGGCCTCGCTGCGGTACGTCGGAACACCGAACGGATTGGCCGGCCTGGTGGCCGACATCCACGCCGTGCATGTCGCCGACGGCGTGACGCTGCGGCCACTGATCAACTCGGAGGTGTTGGCGCACATCGCGTTCCGCACTCTGCCGTGGCTCGAGTCGATCGGTGTGCCGTTGTCGCCGCAGCAGGTCGCGGCGGTAAGGAGGCGCGCTCTTCGATCCGGCGCCGGTCGGTGCGCGGACAATCGGCAGCCGGCCTGAAGAGCGGCGAGCTCAGTTACCACTACCGTCTCGAACGAAAACCAGGAGGAAGCTATGTCGAACTCGGTCGAAAAGGACGAGGACGTGCTTACTCGGTCGGACCGGTTCCGCAGTGTCAGTGCCGTCGAGTACCGCGCCGCACTGCGCCGTCACCCGGCCGGCGTCACAATCGTCACCCTGAACTCGCGCAGTGGCCCCGTTGGGTTTACCGCAACCTCCTTCGCCTCGTTGTCGCTGGACCCGCCACTGGTGTCGTTCAACATCACCTGCACGTCATCGAGCATCGGTGCCCTGCAGGCAGCGGAGTCCGTGGTCGTCCATCTGCTCGGCGCCCATCAACTCCATCTCGCGCAGCGATTCTCCAAGAGCGCCGATCAGAGGTTCTCCGATGAGTCGCTCTGGGCGCCCCTGGATACGGGCGAACCCGTGCTGCACGGGACGCCGACGTGGATGCATGCCCGGGTGCACCAGTTGATTCCCGCCGGTGATTCGGTATTGGTCATCTGCCGGGTCGTCCGCGTGTACTGGGACGACGACGGCGAGCAGAGGCACGAGCCCCTGCTGTATCACAAGGGCGCCTACTCGGCCGCGGTTCCGCTCGCCGAGTAGCTGACCAGGCCCTGCCATGTTCAGGCCGCGGGTAGTTTCCGGAGCTGTCTCGATCTCCCGAGTCGGCCGCACCCAGCGCGGTATGCTGGCGATACGCGAGCAGGCGGACCGGACGTCTGTCGGGGTGATAAACCTTCTCCGGTCCCATGTGGCGCGGGTGGACATCGGGAGATGGGACCGATCGATGGTCAGCGGCGACCCTCAGGACGCGCACCGAGATCTCACCGAAGGCATTGCGGCGGAGTTGCGGTCGGCCGGGTTCGAGGCCGTCGTTCCGATCGGGAAGGGCGGCTTCGGAGTTGTGTACCGCTGTGAGCAGTCCGCACTGCGGCGAACCGTGGCGGTCAAGGTGCTCACCGCCGAGCTCGACTCGGAGAATCGATCGCGCTTCCTGCGTGAGCAGCGAGCCATGGGCCAGCTCTCCGTGCATCCGAATATCGTCAGCATCCTGTTCAGCGGTGCGCTCTCGCAGGGCCGGCCGTACATCGTCATGCCGTATCACCCACAAAAGTCGCTGCAGGAAACGATCGAGTGCGACGGCCCCCTCCCGTGGAGCGATGCTGTGCGGATTGTGATCAAGATGGCCGGCGCGCTCGAAACGGCCCACCGATCGGGCATTTTGCACCGCGATGTCAAACCCGGCAATATCCTGCTGAACGAGTTCGGCGAACCCGAGCTCACCGACTTCGGAATCGCACACATTTCCGGCGGATTCGTCACGACGTCCCGGGTCGTCACCGGATCTCCGGCCTTCACCGCACCGGAGATCCTGCAGGGGCATCCGCCGACCGCTGCCTCCGACGTCTACAGTCTCGGGTCGACGCTGTTCTGCCTGATCACCGGCCACGCCGCCTTCGAACGCCGTAGCGGCGAGAAGCTCGTCGCACAGTTCCTGCGAATCACCTCCGAGCCGCTGCCGGACCTGCGGGCACGCGACATTCCCGATGATGTCTGCCGCGTGATCGAGCGTGCGATGTCGCACAGGCCGCAAGATCGACAGGCCTCGGCTGCGGCGCTGGGTGAGCAGCTGTGCGCGGCGCAGCGCCGTCACGGTGTCCCCGTCGATCGGATGGTGCTGCCGGCGAGTGCGAAAACCGAAGGAGCGGAGAAGGATTCGACAATCCGCGTGACCGATTTGCCGCAGTTCACGACCGGCGCCTACGGCCAGGTCCGGAGAGCGGCTGCCGTCGATACACCGCCGGCCGCATCGACCAAATTCCGGCCGCCGACCCCGACGCGCCCGCTGGTCGTACGGCAGCGGCTGCTCGAACTGCTCCGGGCCGGACAACGTCGTCGATTGATCGTGATTCACGCGCCCGCCGGATTCGGCAAGAGCACTCTGGCCTCGCAGTGGCGCGAGGTGCTCACTCGGGAGAACGTGCGGGTGGCGTGGCTCAGCGTCGACCAGGACGACAACAATGTCGTGTGGTTCATGGCGCATCTGGTCGAGGCGCTCCGGCCGGTGTCGGCCGAGCTGGCCGAGGCGCTCGGGCAATTACTCGAACTGCACGGCGACACCGCGCAGCCCTATGTGCTCTCGGCGCTGGTCGACAGGGTCCATGCCGCCGCACAACCGGTCGCCCTGGTCATCGACGACTGGCATAGGGTGACCGACGCCACCACCATATCGGCGCTCGGCTACTTGCTCGAGCGCGGATGTCACCACCTGCAGGTGATCGTCACCAGCCGGAGCCGGACCGGGCTGCCGCTGAGCCGCATGCTAGTTCAGGACGAGCTGGTCGAAATAGACTCGAATACATTGCGTTTCAACGTATCCGAGGCGGGCTCCTTCTTCGCCGGCGCTGGTGGGCTGGCGCTCGAACCCGCCGACATCGATCATTTGACCGAGTCGACCGAAGGCTGGGTTGCCGCGTTGCAACTGGCGGCGTTGTCACTACGCGGCGCCGACGACCCAGACGATCTGATCGGCCACCTGTCGGGTCGCCACCACGCGATCGGTGACTTCCTGGCGGAAAATGTGCTCGACGGTCTGGAACCGCGGTTACTCGAATTCATGCTCCGTACATCGGTCACCGAGCGGTTGTCGGGCAGTCTGGCATCGGCGTTGTCCGAGATGCCGGACGCAACGGCTTTGCTGGAAGAGGTCGAGGCCCGCGACCTGTTTCTGATCAGGTCCGATGCGGATCGGAACTGGTTTCGGTACCACCACCTCTTCGCAGAGTTTCTGCGGCGGCGGCTCGAGCGCGATCACCCTGACTGGGTCACCGACCTTCATCGCGTGGCATATCGATGGTTCGCCGACCACCAGTTCCTGCGTGAGGCGGTCGATCACGCACTGGCTGCCGGTGACGAAGACTGGGCTGTCGAGAAGGTTGAGCGCGATGGTACCCACCTTCTCGAGCAGTCACAGATGTCGACGTTACTGGCGGTGATCGAGAAGCTACCGCCGTCTGCGGTGCGGACCAACCCGCGCTTGCAGCTCGCCAAGGCGTGGGCCAACCTCCTCCTGCAGCGCCGCGAGCCGGCGAATTCCGCGCTGGCGCAGGTTCGTTCACTGCTCCGAGACGGCCTCGGCGTGCGGGATGAGACGGTGGAGATCGAAGCCGACGTGGTCGAGGCGGCGGTGCGAGTCTCGGCCGACCGTCTCGGCGGCGTGGCAGAACTCGTAGCCGACGCGCTGCACCGGCCGCAGGAGCTGCACCCATGGGTCGTCAGTACGGCGGCCGATATGGACGCCTTCGTGGCGATTTACCGTTTCGACTTCGCCGCGGTGCACCGCCGTCAGCAATGGGCGATCGACTATCACAGGCGTATGCGCGGGCCGTTCAGCGTCATGTACGGCTACAGTTTCGACGGCATCGCGGCGAACGAGGAGCTCGATATCGTGACGGCCGAGGACGATTTCCGTACCGCGGTGCGAGTCGCGGGGCGAAGCGGTGGCGGCCGGTTGCACGCGGCGCGGATCGCCGGCGCGTTGCTCGGAGATCTCCTGTTCGACAAGGGGGACCTCGACGCCGCCGAACGTCTACTCGACGAGGGTTACGAACTCGGCCTGGAGGGCGGAATCGTCGATTCGATGCTCGCCACCTTCGGTACGGGAGCGCGGATCAAGGCGTTGCGTGGTGATCTCGACGCCGCCCGGCAGCGCTTGTACGACGGGTGGCGTCTGGCTACCACGTTGTCGATGCCGCGTCTGGCGGCCCGCATCGCGAACGAGTGCATCCGGGCCGGGATACCCGTTCCCGCCGGATATCCTTCGTCCGGTCTCGTCGCGTCGTCCGGCTGGGACGAGGCAGCGAACGGGATAGACCTGGTCACCGCGGAACTGCAGGAGGAATCGGTGATCCGGGAGTTGCTTGCCCGGCAATCGGTTACGGCGGCCGCCGAGGCGTGTGTGCTGGCGCGCTCCCGAGTGGACCGCCTTGCCGGGCACCATCGGCCCAGAGCCCTGTTACACGCAAATCTGCTGCTGGCCGGCTGCCTCGCCGCCGCCGGTGAGACGGAGCAGGCCGAGCGGACCCTGCTACCGGGGGCACGCCTGTGCGCCGAACGTTCGTTGATCGGTCTGCTCCGCTACGGCGATCCAGGAGTGCGCGCGATAGTGAAGCGGCTTGCGGGTAACAGTCGCGAGGGCGGGCCGACGCTGCCTGCGGCCTTCGTCGACGCGGTGCTGTCCTGACACGGATTCGGGGTGATCATGTGTCCGCGCCGGACTCGGCGCACATCTTCGGAACGCGACTCATCGTGCGAACGCGGAGGGGCACCGCGCGCAGCGAGTGCCCCTCCGCGATGTGGTGGACTAGCGGTAGATTTCGCCGCGAGAGGCCTTGGCCTGCAATGATTCCGGCGGGTTGAAGCGGTCGCCGTAGCGCGCTGCCAGCTCGCGAGCGCGTGCTACGAAGCCGGGCACTCCGCCGTCGTAACCATTGATGTACTGCAGCACACCGCCGGTCCAGCTCGGGAAGCCGATCCCGTACAACGATCCGATATTGGCATCGGCAACGGAGGTCAGGACGCCCTCGTCGAAGCAACGCACGGTTTCCAGTGCCTCGGCGAACAGCATGCGCTCCTGCAGATCGCGTATCGGGATGTCGTGCGTGCCCGATCCGAAGGCGTTGCGCAGCCCGGGCCACAGGCCGATCCGCTTACCCGATTCGTCGTAGTCGTAGAAGCCGCTCCCGGTGGAGCGACCCTTGCGATCGAATTCATCGATCATGCTGTCGATGACCGCTTCCGAGCCGTGCGCGGACCAGCGCCCGCCGGCCGCCTCGATCGCGGCCCGCTTCTCCTGCCGGATCTTGCGAGGCAGCGTCAGAGTCAGCTCGTCCATGAGTTGGAGTGGCGGGGCGGGGTATCCGGCTTGTGCACCGGCCTGCTCGATCAGTGCCGCGGTGACGCCTTCGCCGACGGCGGCGACCGCCTCGTCGAGGAAGGTCATGATCACGCGGCTGGTGAAGAAGCCGCGACTGTCGCCTACGACAATCGGAACCTTGCCGATCTGCTGGGTGAAGTCGAAGACCTTCGCCAATGTCTGCTGCGAGGTGTTCTTCCCGGTGATGATTTCGACCAGCGGCATCTTGTCGACGGGCGAGAAGAAGTGTATTCCGATGAAGTCCTGTTGCCGTTTCACGCCTTCGGCGAGCGTGCTGATCGGCAGTGTGGAGGTGTTGGACCCGAGTACCGCATCGGGCTCGACGATATCCTGAACCTCTTGGAACACACGCTGTTTGAGCGCGACGTCCTCGAACACCGCCTCCACGACGAAGTCCACGCCCGCGAGATCGCCGGCCTCGGCGGTCGGACGAATTCGGCCGAGAAGCTCTTTCGACTTCGCTTCGGTCGTCGCGCCCCGGGCCACTGCCTTGGCCTCCAACTTCTCGGCATAGGTTTTACCGCGCTGCGCCGATTCCAGCGTGAGGTCCTTGAGTACGACCGGCAATCCGGCTCGTGCGCACACATACGCCAGGGCGGAACCCATCATCCCGGCGCCGAGGATGCCGACCTTCGTCGCCGCGAAGGCGGGTTCGCCCGCTGGACGGCTGGCGCCGCCCTGCACGGTTTGGATATCGAAGAACGCCGACTGGATCATGTTCTTCGCGATCTGGCCGGTGACCAGCGGGATGAAGTAGCGGGTCTCGATCGATGTGGCGGAGTCGAAGTCGACCTGCGCCCCCTCCACGGCCGCGGCCAGGATGGCACGCGGTGCCGGCAGCGGGGCGCCTTTCGACCGGCTGCGCAGGGTCGCGGTGAGGATCGGGAGGCGCGACGCCAGCCCGGGATCGGCGGGGGTGCCGCCGGGGATGGTGTAGCCCTTGGTATCCCACGGCTGGGCGGCATCCGGGTTCGCCTCGATCCAGGCCTTGGCCGCCGGGACCAACTCCTCGGCCGTGGCGACGACTCGATGAATCAGCCCGAGTTCCAGCGCCTTCTGCGGCTTGAACCGTGTTCCGGTCAGCAGCACCTCGCTCAGCGCGCGTTCCACACCGAGGATGCGCACGGTGCGGGTGACGCCGCCCACCGCCGGCAGCAGTCCCAGACCGACCTCGGGCAGGCCGATGACCACGCCCTTGGCGGCCGCGATGCGGTGATGGGCGGCCAGTGCGAGTTCCAGTCCGCCACCCAGGGCCGCGCCGTTGATGGCGGCGACAACCGGACGGCCCAAGGTCTCGAGCCGGCGCAGCTGATGTTTGATGCCATTGCAGAAGTCGGTGAAGTATTGCGCGTCGTCGGGCGTCGCGGCGACGAGATCGTCGAGGTTGCCACCCGCGAAAAACGTCTTCTTCGCCGAGGTGATCACCACGCCGCGCAACGTGTCGCGCTCGGCGGCGAGGCGATCGACCACCGCGGTCAGCGATACGAAGAACGCGCCGTTCATCGTATTCGCCGAGGCGGCGGGATCGTCGAGGGTGAGGACCACGATATCGTCGGAGCCGCGCTCCCAGCGGATCGTCTGTGCCTGTGTCATTTGCCGAATTCCGTTCCTGCTCAGAGGCGTTCGATGATGGTCGCGATGCCGATGCCGCCGCCGACGCACAGCGTCACCAGCGCTCGGCGTTCACCGCGGCGCTCGAGTTCGTCGATCACGGTGCCGACGAGCATCGCGCCGGTGGCGCCGAGCGGATGGCCCATGGCGATCGCGCCGCCGTTGACGTTGAGCTTCTCGTCGGGGATATGGAGGTCCTTCTGGAACTTGAGAACCACCGACGCGAAGGCCTCGTTCAATTCGAACAGGTCGATGTCGTCGAGACTCAGCCCCGCCTTGGCGAGCACCTTCTCGGTGGCCGGCCGCGGCCCGGTCAGCATGATGGTGGGGTCGGCGCCGGATACCGCGGTGGCCACGATGCGTGCCCTGGGCGTGAGCCCGAATTGTTTGCCCGCCTCTTCGTTTCCGATCAGGACCAATGCCGCACCGTCGACGATGCCGGAGCTGTTGCCGCCGTGGTGGACGTGGTCGATGCGTTCCACCGACGAATACTTTTGCAGCGCAACGGCGTCGAAGCCGGCCGCGCCGAGGGCGGCGAACGACGGCTTCAGCGCCGCCAGCGACTCGACCGTCGTGCCGGGGCGCCGGTGCTCGTCATGGTCGAGCACGGTGACTCCGTTGAAATCCTTCACCGGCACCACGGACTTCGTGAAATATCCACCGGCCCAGGCATTTTCCGCACGTTGCTGCGAGCGTACGGCGTAGGCGTCGACGTCGACGCGACTGAACCCCTCGATCGTCGCGATCAGATCGGCGCCGATGCCTTGAGGTACGAAATGCAGGTCGTAGGCGGTTGCCGGGTCGTTGAACAGCGGGCCGCCGTCGGTGCCGATCGGTACCCGCGACATCGACTCCACGCCACCGGCCAGTACCAGGCTCTCGAATCCGGAGCCGACCTTCTGGGCGGCGAGGTTGGTCGCTTCCAGGCCCGACGCACAGAATCGGTTGATCTGAAGGCCCGCAACGGTTTCCGGCAGTCCCGCGGTCAATGCCGCGGCCTTGGCGATATTGCCGCCCTGATCGCCCACCGGGGTGACGACGCCGAGGACGAGGTCGTCGATGTGGGCTGGATCGAGATCGGGAAAGCGCGCGCGCAGTTCGTCGATCAGACCGACAACGAGGTCGATCGGCTTGATGCTGTGCAGCGATCCGTTCTTTCCCTTACCTCGGGGTGTGCGAATCGCTTCGTACACGATGGCCTGATTCGGCATCGGCTTCTCCTCATTCTCCGCATATGGCCCGATCGAGGGCACGGCCCGGCCGTAGCGATAGCGCGGCGGGGCGAACGACGAATCACGTGCTGGGCAGGTGACGGGTTTTCCGCGTTGGCGCGGTGCCAGCTGACGGTAACCCAGTAGGAGACCTGCAGTCAATACTGACTGTAGCTGTCGGCTGTGGGTTGCGTGCCGGCCTCGCTCCGGGGGCATGCCGTCACCGATTCGTGCAGGTCGTCGATGATGGTGTAGCGCACGGCGTCGGCCATCGGGTATGGCGTGTACAGGGTGAATCTGTCGATGATCCCGGCGAATCGGCGGTGGATCTGCGCGCCTATCGTGTCGGGTTCGCCGACCACGGCGAAGGTTTCGAGCACTGTGTCGTCCACCAGATGTGTCATCGTCTGCCAGTCCCCGGACTTGGACAGGCGATGGAGTTCGGTGCCCAGCTCGCCCCAGCCGTGCAGTTCCAGCACCGGACGATAGGAAGGGGTGGCTCCGTAAAAGGCTATCTGCCGGCGCACCGCATCGAGTGCCCGGTCGAAGTCGCGATCGTCCGCGCCGGTCACGATCAGTCCCGGATAGCTGGTCGTGAACCGGGCGTAGTCGCGCCCCGAGGCGCGCAGTCCCGCTTCGAGGAGTGGGATCGTGACCTCGCGCAAGTATCGCTCGGTGGTGAAGCCGTGTAGCACAATGCCGTCGGCGACCTCCGCGGCGACCCGGGTCATCTTCGGTCCCACCGCCGCGAGCAGGATCGGCGGTGTCCCCCAGGGGTTGCGCTCGGGCCGGAACATCGGAGTCATCAGCGTGTGCCGGTAGAACTCGCCACGGAAGTCGAGGCGCTCGTCGGCTTCCCAGCTGTGCCAGATCGCGCGCACCGCCGAGATGAATTCCCGCATCCGATCGGCCGGCGCCGACCAGGGCATGCTGAAACGACGCTCGATATGGGCCTGGATCTGCGAGCCCAGTCCGAGCATGAACCGCCCCGAACTGAAGGCGTGCAGATCGTTGGCCACCATGGCCGTCGTCATCGGATTCCGGGCGAACGCCACGGCGACCGCGGTGCCCAGTTGCAGCCGAGGGGAGCGCTGCGCGGCGGCCAGCAGGGGCAGAAACGGGTCGCGGGCGACTTCGGTCGACCAGACGCCGTCATATCCGAGGCGGTCGGCGAAGTCGACCTGTTCGCCGACAGCGTTCAGGTCACCGCCGCCGGTGCCGTCGATCGAGCCGCCGATATTTCCGTCAACCAGCATGGCGTTTCCTTCTCTGCGAATCCTGCAGTCAGTGCTGACTGTACTCTGCCGCGGCGTCGTAGTATCGAGGCCATGGCAGCCACACGCGCAGAGAGCTACCTGCAACAGCAGGAGAGACGTAGTCGAGCCAGCCGTCAGCAGATTCTCGACGCGGCCGTGCAGTGCCTGGTCGAATACGGATACGCGGGTGCGTCGACGCTGAGGATTCAGGAATTGGCGGGCATCTCGCGCGGGCGGCTGCTACATCATTTCTCCTCGCGAGACGAGCTGCTGGTCGGGGCCGTCCAGCATCTGGCGTCCGCGCGAGTCGCCGAGCTGCGCACGGAGGTCGGTTCGATGATCGCCGTGCCTGACGACGACCCGGCTCGTATCGATGAGGCGATCGGACAGATGTGGACGAATTTCCATCAGCCCTTCTTCTGGGCATCTATAGAGCTCTGGGTGGCGGCTCGGCACAACGACTCGCTGCGAGAGGCGTTGCGGCCGGCGGAACGGCAGTTGCAGAAGGCGATTCACGAAACTCTCGCGGTGATGTTCGGGCCGGTCTGGTCCGCGCGCCCGCGGTATCAGCAGGTGGTCGACACATTGCTGTCCAGCATGCGAGGGGCTTCGGTGGCGTACGGGTTCGATCCGCGAACTCCGGCTCGGGATCCGCATCTCGCGCAGTGGCGGGATGTGGCGAGAGTTCTGCTGGCCGCGTAGGCGCGCCTGGAATGCCGCCGGCAGTCAGCGTTGACTTCGATCGGCAGTCAGTATTGACTTCAGGTGCGATTCGGTGCAGGCTCGGTGCACGGCGCGGCGATGAGTCCGGTGTCTGGCAGCTGGTAGGGAGGCCCGATGTATCCGGGTGCATACGCTCAGCGGACACCGGATCGGCCCGCGGTGATCATGGCCGACACCGGCGAGACGCTGACCTTCGCTCAGTTGGAGGACCGTTCGGCGCGACTGGCGCGATTGCTCTATGAGCGCGGGCTGCGGCGCGGGGACAACTTCGCGCTACTCTCCGACAACAGTCCCCGCTATTACGAAGCGTACTGGGCGGCGCAGCGAAGCGGGCTGTATGTGACCGCGATCAATCACAGCCTGAGCCCGGGCGAGATCTCTTATATCGTGAACGACTGCGGTGCGAGGATTGTGATTGCATCTGCTGGTAAAGCCGCGGCGGCAGAGGCGATTATCGATTCGACGCCCGCGGTGGAGGGTCGGCTGGCCTTCGGCGGTCCGATTCCGGGGCACACCGATTTCGAAACGGAATTGGCTGAGACCGGGGCCGTTCCGGTACCCGACGACAGAGTCGGTGGCGACATGCTGTACTCGTCCGGAACGACCGGACAGCCGAAGGCGATCAAACAGCCGCTGCCGCAGCGACGCCTGGGGGAGCCGGGCGACCCGTACGTATCGATATTCGGCAGCGCCTACGGATTCGACGAAGAGACCGTATATCTATGTCCTGCACCGCTTTACCACGCGGCCCCGTTCCGTTTCGGTGGATGGGTGCACGCCTTGGGCGGGACGGTTGTCGTGCTGCCGCGCTTCGAGCCGGTGGCGGCCCTCGAGGCCATCGAGCGCTACCGGGTGACGCACAGTCAATGGGTGCCGACGATGTTCGTTCGCATGCTGAAGCTGCCCCAGCCCGACCGCGAGCGATTCGACCTGGCCAGTCACCGGGTGGCCGTACATGCGGCCGCTCCGTGCTCGGTCGAGGTCAAGCAGGCCATGATCGACTGGTGGGGACCGATCCTGCACGAGTACTACGCCAGTACCGAGGGGATGGGGATCACCATGATCGACTCCGATCAGTGGTCGCGAAAACCCGGTTCGGTGGGGAGGGCCGGCATGGGGGTGTTGCACATCTGCGACGACGAGGGCAACGAACTGCCGGTCGGGGAGGTGGGCACGATCTACTTCGAACGCGAGACGCTGCCGTTCACCTACCACAACGATCCGGAGAAGATGAAAGCCGCGCAGCATCCGGCACATCCGAACTGGACGACGAGCGGCGACGTCGGCCGAGTCGACGACGAAGGATATCTCTACCTCACCGACCGCAAGGCATTTATGATCATCTCCGGTGGTGTGAACATCTACCCGCAGGAGATCGAGAACGTTCTCACCCTGCACCCCAAGGTTTTCGACATCGCAGTGATCGGGCTACCGGACCCGGAGTTCGGCGAGCAGGTCAAAGCAGTGGTAGAGCCCGCCCCCGGTGTACAGCCCTGTCTCTTATACACA
>NZ_LZMK01000233.1:0-589 GCF_001665865.1 Nocardia sp. 852002-20019_SCH5090214
CCAGCGCGGTCTGCGCGAGGACCACACGGTTGAGGTCGTCGCGGACTGCGCGGACAGTGCCCTCGGCCGCGGCCGCGGTCGACAAGATTTTTTCGATCTCGCGGCGGTTTTCCTCGGCGTAGGCACGCGCGTAGTTGTCGCGGCGTTCGCGCTCGATCGCGGCCGCGCCCGAGGGCACTGTCCGCGCAGTCCGCGACGACCTCAACCGTGTGGTCCTCGCGCAGACCGCGCTGGCGGCCGGGCGCACCAGTCGCGACGACTACGAAGCCACCCAAGCCGAGGAACAGCTGCGCAACAGCATGATCACTGCCGGGGTGCCCGAACACGTCCGCCTCGACGTGAACCAATTCCTCGCCGTCGAAAACGACGCCTGCGAGAAGAAAGGCGAGCGCGCACGCGCCGTCCAGGACCAGTGGGCCGGTCGCCGAGAAAAGGTCGCCGCCGAACGCAATCCCGGCCCGCCCTCCTACGACAGCCCCGAACGCCTCGCGCTGCTGGAGTACAACCTGCGCCAGGCCGGACTGACTGAGGACCAGCGCGCTCAGCGCCTGGCCGCTGCGGCCGGGCGGGCCAAGCCGCCGAGCGAACC
>NZ_LZMK01000234.1:0-545 GCF_001665865.1 Nocardia sp. 852002-20019_SCH5090214
TCGGCCGGCCGGTGAATTGCGTCAGAATAGGGTGGCGTACCACATTTTCTGACGCATGTCTGCTAGGTTCTTTGAATCTAACTGGACGTTCCGGGTGAGAAGGGGGGTCGCGCGGTGCGCGTCGGCTACATCAGGGTCAGCACTCTCGATCAGAACACCGTGCGCCAGCTCGACGGGATCGATGTCGAACGCACCTTTACTGATAAGGCCTCCGGCAAGGACACCACCCGCCCCAAACTCGACGAGATGATCGCCTTCGTCCGCGACGGCGACACCGTCATCGTGCACTCCATGGACCGCCTCGCCCGCAACCTCGACGACCTACGCCGGCTTGTGCGCACCCTCACCGGCAAAGGCGTACGAGTCGAATTCGTCAAGGAGAACCTGACTTTCACTGGCGAGGACTCGCCCATGGCGAACCTGCTGCTGAGCGTGATGGGCGCCTTCGCCGAGTTCGAACGCGCACTCATCCTCGAACGTCAACGCGAAGGGATCGCCGCGGCAAAGACCCGCGGCGTCTACACCGGCCGCAAACCCGCCCTCAC